>DATLSK010000029.1:0-3791 GCA_035534155.1 Chloroflexota bacterium
ACTTCGGAGCCGGTTCCGCTCGTGGTCGGAATCGCGACAAAGCGCGCCTTCTGGCGCAAGGGAGGCAACGCGAAGAAGGTCGTAAGCTGCTGCCAATCCAATTCCGGGTGTTCGTACTTCACCCAGAGCGTCTTGGCCGTATCGATTGCCGAACCACCGCCGAGGGCGACGATCAGGTCAGGCTCGAACTCACTGGCAACGGCCGCCGCCTGCTCGCAGGACCGTCGATTCGGATCAGGAATCACACCGTCGTAGACGTCGACCTGCCGCGCCGCGCGTCGAAGCAGCGCAGTCGCGCGGTCGACGATGCCGAGCGTCGTCAAAAATGGATCGGCGACCAGGAGCACCCTCTGCCCGGGAATTTCCGCCAATTGATCGAGAGCACCCGGTCCGCTGTAAATCTCTTTGGGGAAGTTCAGTCGTCTTGCCACGCAACCCCCTCGCTGGGACTAATCCGGTAGGATCAATGAATAGTGAGCGGTAAAGCCGCCGTCGATGAGAATCGTCGTCCCGTTCACGTAGCCGGCGAGAGGCGAACAAAGGAAGACGACGACGTCGGCAATATCTCGGGGCGTGCCCAGCCGACGGGTCGGGATCTGGTGGGTGACTAATTCGACCATACGACGATTCTCATCCTGCCAGGGCTTCGTCATCGGCGTGTCGATCCACCCCGGCGACACCGCGTTCACCCTGATCCCGGCCGGCCCTAATTCGGTAGCCATCGTTTTCGTGAGCAAAAGCACCGCGGCTTTACTTGCACAGTAAGCCGCCGAATTTTCGTGCGCCTGGTGTGCGCTCAGCGAAGCGAAGTTGACAATGCACCCTCCGCGCCCCGCTGCAACCATCGTCCGGCCAACCGCGCGCGAGACACGCATCACCGCCGTCGCGTTTACGTCCATCACTTGCTGCCATTGCTCGTCAGATAGCTCGACAACCGGGCTCGTGCGGAGAATCCCGGCCGCGTTCACTAAAATGTCAATCTGGCTGCCAAGCGCCTGCGCCGATTGAACGATCCGGTCAGGAAAGCCTGGATCGGTAACGTCACCCGCCAGTATGGCGACCGGAATATCGCTTGCTTCGACCAACGCGGCGGTCTCGGTCAGGCCGGACGGCTCTCGGTCGACGAGGAGCAGCGCGGCACCTGCCTCGGCGAGGCGAAGCGCCGTCGCCTGGCCGAGCCCTCGAGCCGCCCCGGTGATAATCGCGACCTGGCCAGACAGGTCGAGCGTGATACTCATGCTAAGTGTCTCCTTGGACTCGCTTTACCCGGCGCGCAATCGGGGATCGACCAGGTGATAGAGCAGATCGACGAAGAGGTTGGCCAGGACGTAGATAAAGGCAATAAATATCACCGCGGCCTGAACGACCGGGTAATCGCGTTGGGTTACGCCATCCAATAAGAGGCGCCCCATGCCAGGCCAGGAGAATACGAGCTCGGTAATCACCGCGCCGCCGAGCAACGATCCGAACTGCAGCCCCTGAAGGGTCAGTACGGGGAGAATTGCATTGCGGAGTGCGTGGTTAATGACTACCTTGCGCTCGATCAAACCCTTCGCCCGGGCAGTTCGAACGTAATCCGCCCGCAAGACTTCGAGCATCGCCGACCGGGTGAGCCGGGCCACGAAACCGGCCGAGGTGAGTCCGATCGCGAGTGCCGGCAACGCCAGGTGACGTAAGGTGATCCCCAAGAGCGACCAGTTTCCAGTCAGAATCGCGTCGAGCAACATAAAATGGGTGATCGTCTTGTAGTCGGTCCCGGGGTCGAGTTGTCCGCCAACCGGTAACCAACCGAGCTTCACCGCGAAGATGATAATCAAAACGATCGCCATCCAGAACCAGGGGACCGAGAGCCCGAGAATCGAAAAGATCCGGGCGCTGTAATCGACGAGCTTGCTGTTCGTTGTGCTGGAGATGATCCCGGCGCCCAAGCCGACAATCGTACTGATGATCATCGCGCTGATTGCCAGTTCCATGGTTGGTGGAATCCGGTCGATCAAGAGAGTCTTCACCGGCACCGCCGAGCTCATCGAGTTGCCGAGATGGCCTCGCACGAGATCGGACAGGAATGACAGATACTGCAGCCAGAGAGGCTGGTTTAGCCCCCATTCGGCCTTATATAGCGCGATTTGCGCCGTGGTCAGGTTCTGCGACGCGACGAAGTCAATCGGAGTCCCCGGCACCAATCGCAAGGCAAGGAAGGTCAAGCTTGCCACTGCCCAGAGCACGACTGGCAACCAGAGGAGACGAGAAACGAGGTATTTTATCATACTGACCTCAGATCACCGGCCCCGACATCCGCGGAAACGCCCTTGCTCGCCTACGTCGATCGATCTGCATTAGCGATTCCTCAGCATCGGGTCGAGCAGATCCCGCAAGCCATCGCCCACCAGGTTTGCGCTCAGTACGGTCAACGTAATCGCAAGGCCAGGGAAGAACGGAACGAAAGGTGCGTCGAAAATGAGCCGCTCGCCATCGCTGATCATCTGCCCCCAATCCGGAGTCGGCGGTTGAACGCCGAGGCCAATGAAGTTGAGCGCCGACGCGTAGCTGATCGCGATTGCCAGCATCGCGGTGGCCTGGACGATAATCGGCGGAATCATGTTGGGGAAAATGTGCTTCAGAATGATCCACCGCGAGCCTCCCCCGAGCGAGGTTGACGCCATGACGTAATCTTGACGCACGAGCACCAGAACAACCGAACGGACCAAGCGGGCGAACACCGGAATCATCGAAAAAGCGATGGCAAAAATTGAGTTGACCAAACCGGCGCCGAGGGAAGCGACAATGAGAATCGCCAAAAGGATCGCCGGAAAGCTGAGCATCACGTCCATCACACGCATGAGCACGACGTCCAGCTTGCCGCCCCAGAAGCCGCCCGCCGTTCCGATGCCCCCTCCAACGACCAGCGCAATCAGTACGGACGAGATGCTCGAGAAGAGTACCGAGCGTGCTCCGAAGAGAATCCGCGTGAACAAGTCCCGACCGAATTCATCAGTCCCGAATGGGTGGGCGAGGCTCGGACTGAGCAATCGATCGTGGAGCGTGAGTGCGGTCGGACTGTAAGGGGTAAGCTGGCCGGCGAAGATCGCACCGAAGACGACCAGGAACAGGAAAGTCGCGCCAATCATGGTGACGTCGTTCTTCCGGACAAAACGCACGAAACGTCGGGACCAGGGGATCCTCAGCTCGACCGGCGCACCATCCTCGAACTGATTGACCTCGGAATCTCGAGATACCGTTCGGGCCATGTCCTTACCTTCCGTCGAGAGCGAGCGAAGCGACTCTGTCGTTTCCATCTTAGCGAAGTCCGGCGGAGATCGAAAGTATCGCTGGGAGAGAGCGCAAACCAGCGAGTTCCGCGACCAGCCGGCGTACGACCGGCCACGGAACTCGCTGCTGTCAGCTAAACCACATACCTTTCAGGAAGATACGTTCGGTGAACACGCCGTTCACCGCACCTTCCAGATTCTTCGCCGAAACAACCGGCTTCGAATAGTAGGCGAGCATCACGTACGGCATGTCGCTGAGGATCAGCTCTTGGAGCTGCTTGTAAAGCGCAACACGCTTGGTGTTGTCGCTCTCGGCAGCGGCGGTGCGAATGAGCTGATCGTACTTCTTGCCAATCGGGAGCTTGGCCACGCCGCTTTCTCCCTGGGCGCTCGCCGTCGTCGAATCCAGGATCGACACTTTGTTGTCCGGATCGGGCACCCAGAGCGAGCGTTGATTCAAGCCAAGCTGCCCCTTGCCGGCGTTGATCTTGGCGGGCAACGATGTCGCATCGAGCTTGTCGA
>DATLSK010000030.1:0-4855 GCA_035534155.1 Chloroflexota bacterium
CGACCTATCCACCACTTCTACCCCATTTTCAGCTACCCACCCGCGCCTATTCGAGGCTGCCTATACAAAGTCGCCGATCACCCCTGGCCGGCTATTGGGGACTGGTCACGCGTAAGCTGGGCAAAGCGCTCGAAAAAGTCAGGAAATGTCTTCGCGACGCACCCTGGCTCGGCGATCCGAACTCCAGGCACCCGTAAGCCGGTAACGGCGAAGCTCATCGCCATACGATGGTCATCGTACGTTTCAATTGTCGCGGCCTTGAGCGTCGAGGGCTGAATGACCCATCCATCTGCGGTTTCTTCCAGGCTCGCGCCCAAACGCTTTAGTTCGGTCGTTACCGCGCGGAGACGATCGGTTTCTTTGTGGCGAATGTGACCGATTCCTCGAATTTTGACTGGGCCATCCGCGAAAGGAGCAATCGCGGCGAGAGTCTGAGCGACGTCAGACAATTCTCCCATATCGACGTCGACGCCGTGGAGCTGGTGTGGACCGCGGAGCTCGAGCCAATCCTCGGCCCACGTCACCTCACAGCCCATCTGTTCGAAGATTTGGGCGAGCCGAAGGTCACCCTGGGCAGACGCCTTGCCGAGTGAGTCAATCCGAACCCGGCCGCCAGTCACCGCCGCGGCGGCGAGGAAATAAGATGCCGCGCTGGCGTCCGGCTCGACGGTGTACGCGCGTGCCTGGTACGGTTGCTGACCGGACACGCGAATGCTCTGGTAGTTGTCGACTCTCACCCGAGCACCAAACGCGCGCATAACACTCGCGGTAAGATCCACATATGGTTTCGAGACCAGGTCGCCGTCAATAACCAGCTCTATCCCGTGTACGGTCATGGGCGCGATCATCATCAGAGCACTGATAAACTGGCTACTAATGTGACCGTCGATCGACACGGTACCACCGGGGATCCCGCGGCTCTCGATCACGACCGGAGGACAGCCGTTGTTGTCTTCGCTGCGGGCATCAACGCCAAGCTGACAAAGCGCCTCGATGAGAGGACCGATTGGGCGTTCGTGCATGCGCTTGACGCCGTCAATGCGGTAGCGACCGGTCCCCAGGGCAACGTACGCGGTTAAAAAGCGAGCCGCCGTGCCGGCGTTGCCGACGAACAAATCCGCGTGCTCGGCCGTCGGTGGACCGTCGCGGCCGACGACACGAATCTCTTCCGCGTCCGGACGCGCCTCGATCGAGATGCCCAATGCCTGGAGTGCGCCCACCATGTAGCGCGTATCATCGCTAAACAGGGCGTGCGAGAGGACCGTTTCGCCCTTCGCCAGCGCCGCGATCAAGAGCGCACGATTCGTGTAGCTCTTCGACCCGGGCAAGCGAACGTCGGCATCGATTGGGCGCGTCGCTGGAACGATCTCGGCGAATTCGATGGTTTGCAAGGGCTAACTCCTGGGGCGTGGCTCGGACTTGCCTTGAAGCGTACCATCATGCCAAGCCGAGCGTCAACCTTGGTCAACCTAACCCTAACGCGATGGGATCTGAATCGTGTTGCCCGGCTGGACCAAATTGGGATTTGTAATCTGATTCATGCTGATCAAACTGTCGACACTGATCCCGGAGTTTTGAGCGATACCGAAGAGCGTGTCACCCGGTTGAATCGTATAGCTTTTCGTCTTCGCCGCGGTTCCGGAAGTCCTTCCGGCACCCGATCCGGAACCTGGAATCCTCAGGGTTTGCCCGATCGCCAGGGTGTTCGGATCGTTCAGGCCGTTGGCGGCGGCGAGCTGATCGAGCGAAATGCCGAACTTTTGGCTAATACTCGAAAGGCTGTCGCCATTTTGCGCCACGTAGCTTTGCGTGGCCGGTGCCGCCGCGGGTGTCGCCGGAGCCGGTGCTGTTTGGGGTGGAGACGTGAGTCGGAGTGTTTGTCCGATTGTGATCGCGTTAGGATCGCTCAACCCGTTCCAGGCGGTGAGTTGATCGGTCGTGAGGCCTACCTGGGCGGCGATGCTGCCAAGGGTGTCGCCGGATTGCACCGTGTACTGGGTCGCCGGAGCGGGCCGATTTCCACGGGACGAAGGTGCGGGACGGGTCGCGATTGGATTCCCGTCTGGTCCCGACACGACCTGGTACGTGATTTGAACCCACATGTCCGCTGGATTCGCAAGCAGCTTGAACGCCGCGAAAGACAAGTCGAGAGCTTGACTAAAGGCCCCGCGATCTCGAACCTGAACGACGACCGAGCGACCATTGGCAGGGTTAATGACCTTCAGCCAGGTTCCGAACGGGAAAATATTCGAAGCGGTTGTTGTTGGATCGTACATGTTGTACGGTTGACCGTCGGACATCGTGTTGCCTTGAAAACCGGGGCCGTACCAGGTGGCCCATCCGGAATCCGCGAAGGCCAAACTCGGAAAGGCCACGACGAGACCAATCGCGAGGGCGAGTGTTCCCGCCAAAACGTGGGGACGGCATCGCGTGAACATCCCACAACCTCCTCCCGTATCGTGAGTAGGTACATTCACGGGAGGCAGGCTACCACGCGGTCCGCACCTGTGTCAAGGCTTTGTTGTCCCGTCATGCCATCAGGATGGGGCGATTGCCCGCGTAGACCTCGTTACGACCGCTTCCGGCGAGAGCGTAGGATCAGTTGTCAGCGATGCGACGTTTGAAGAAGGCGAGCACCCGGGTAGGATTGACACCGGGTACTCCAACGACGGTTACCAATTCCCAACCACGGGCGCCTCGCTCGCCGATCGTTTCGCGATGCGGACTGCGTGGATCTCCCACCAAGCCGTTCTCCACATCCAAATCTGACCAGGTGTACTCCCAACGATCGACCACCGCTGCCTCCTCGGTCATATTCGGCTGGATCGTGCGCCAGCCGCTCTGGATGCTTGGCAAAAAAGGTACCGGGCCGGACTGTCTCTTGCTACTGCCCCATGCTAGCCGGGACCCTGGAGAGACGAGAGTGCCTGCACCGACTCGAGAGGCGCTGTTTCGGGCGCTGGCTACGACGTCCAGCGTTCTCGATCGGGAGAACGTGCCGTTTGTCGTAGGTGGAGGTCTAGCGGCCGAAGCCTATCATTTGCGCGAAACGATCAATGACATTGACCTGTTCGTGCGGCCAATTGACGCGCCGCGAGCGCTCAGGGCAATCGCGGGCGTGGGCTTCTCGGTCTGGATCGAAGATCCGCACTGGCTGTACAAGGGCACGAAGGACGAAGTGACCGTCGACATTATCTACGAATCGACGGGTTTGGTTCACGTTGGCGACGAGACGTTCCGGCGTGCCCTCTGGATCCAGTTCGATCATACGACCGTGCCGATCATGCCACCCGAGGATCTTTTCGTCATGAAGGCCGCGGCGGCAACGCCGAGCGCCCCGAAGCATTGGCTTGATGCCGTTTCACTGCTGGCGTCTCAGTCCATGGATTGGCAGTATTTGGTGAACCTCGCTTCACACAGTCCGCGTAAGGTCTTGCAGGCGATTCTCCACGCGTATCGCGAGGGCGTCCACGTGCCCAGCTTCGTTTTCGTTCAGCTTGCCGAAGACCTGATTGAATGACGATGATACATGGCCAGATAGCCATCGATCATGCGCTCGACGGAAAAACAGTCTTCGACCCGGGCTCGGCAGGCAATCGGTGAGATTTGAGACACTCGTTCGACCGCCGCGATCATGCCTTCGAGGTCGTCCACCAGAAAGCCGGTTGTGCCATCGGAGATTATTTCGGGAGCGGCTCCTCGTCGAAAGGCAATGGGCGGAGTGCCGCATGCCATGGATTCGGCGATCACCAAACCGAACGGCTCGTCCCAACGCAGCGGTAGCAATGTGGCGGCGGCCCCACCGAGAAGTTGTGCTTTCGCCTTGCCCTCGACCGGGCCAATCCACTCAATCCGCGTATCAAGGCGTGGCCGGATATTTAGATCGAACCAGGCCACTTGATCTGCCGGAGGCGCTGGCGCCGCCAGGATGAGACGTCGACCCGAGCGTTTCGCGACCTCGATCGCGAGGTCGGCGCCTTTGTTGGGATGAAAACGGCCAAGGAAGAGCAAGTAGTCGTCGTGTCGTTCGCAGAGTGGGAGGTCCTCTACGTCGATGCCGTTGTATACTCGACCTGCGAAGGTCAGCTCACGGAGACTTCGTCGCTGCTGCTCGCTGATCGCGACGTATGGACCGGTCGGATTGGCACGTACGAGAGGATGAACGTAGTGCAGAGTTGTCAAGAAGGGACGGTCCACCAGTCCCGCGAAGGCTGGACCAGCGGCGAGACAGTGATTGTGAATGACGTCGCAGTCGGTCACCTCACGGATGGCGTGGCCGACGTGGATCAATTCTGACTGGTCGAAGGTTTGACCTAAACGACTATTGGCGTACGTTCGACATTCAGCAACCCTGGCTGTTGATCCTTCGCACGCGAAAAGGCGGACGTGATGTCCGCGGCGTTGGAGGCCTTCGGCAAGAGCGCCGGCCACCCGTTCGGAAGCTCCGTAACCTGCTGGCGGTGTCGGAATGTGAGGTGTCGAGATGATCGCAATTTTCACAGTGTTTGGCGGCCTCGGCAAATTTGTCAAACCGGTAAGGCAAACGCCGTGCCAACGGTGATACGTCCGCGGATTTGGGAGCGGCACCGAAGGTGCTTTTGGGAGATGGGAGTTGGTTGGTGAGGAGGGACCGATTATGTCTCGACCGGCCGCAATGAAAAGGTTTGGTCAGACGCTTCTGGCTTGCCAGAAGCGAGTAAGTGAACGGCCGGCGAACGGGCATCAGCGGGCCGTCTTTCTCGATCGCGATGGGACTTTAATCGTCGACAAACCCTATCTGGGAGCGCCGGACGACGTCGAGATCTTGCCAGGTGTCGTCGAGGGACTACGGCTGCTTCACAACGCAGGCTACATG
>DATLSK010000031.1:0-18652 GCA_035534155.1 Chloroflexota bacterium
CGGATCATCGATCTGAATTCGATGGTTCACAATTGAAGATGCCATTTCGAAGTCTCCTTCTTGGTCGGTCTCTCGGCTTCACCCTGGGTGCCGCACCGTTCCGTGCATTCCGACCAAGATGAAGAATACCGTCTCAGACCCCAGCAATCCCTGAACTCGGGTTAATCCGAACCGAACTTTTCCTGAAAGTCTGAGGGGGCGTTCATCACGCTCGGAATGACTGGGACGTCGCTCGAAAAGACGGCGGAGGAAAAGGCTCGGAAAAAAGTAACGGCTGCTCCACGCGCACGAAAGAACGCGCGCGCCAGCGCAAAGCCAATTGGTGTCGCCCAACCGGGTCCGAGCCGAAGCCGCGGCTCGCGGGGTTGACTTCAGTGGTCTACCAGCCGTTGCTGCTCATATGCATCACCGCGGGGATAAACACCAGGGGTGCCAGAGTCTGGGCGTGCGGAGCGGCGAGAGCGTACGTCGACAAATGGTACACGACCGCCCAGGCAAGGTGATTTTGGAGGTCGACGTGGGTGTCTAATGGAGTCCAATCGACGCCATCTTCCGTCCAGTAAATCCGAAGCAGATTGGGATTGAAGCTGGACATGTCGAACTGACTGTAATCAAACGTGATCGTCAATGGGTGACTCAGATGAATGATCGGGGTGCCGTGATTGTCGAGGGCAACCAGGACAATCCGGGAAAGAAAATTCTGCGCTGGTCCCGGATAGGTCGGATAGGTGGGATAGCTGGACTGACCCGGGTAGGACGGATAGTTGGCGTGGGGCGTTGGTGATTTGCTGGTCAAGTTGATGCCGTAATAGGACAGATCGATCGTGACCGATCCCTCGTGAACGACTTGCGTGGTGACCGGATATTGCGTCGCGCCAGGTCCCGGATAGTCTTCGTGGTTCAACGAGCCCTGGATGGTCGGCGTCGCCTCGGGCGTTACGACGACCAGATCATCGGCAAACGCCTGACTATTGGCCAAAGTCAGAATCGCGACCGATGCAATCGACACCACGACCAATAGCGCGCGAGTCTTGCCAACAACTATTTGTCGCACTGCTCGCCAAAATAGGCTCATTGTCCACCTCTTGAAGCGCCGGTGCCGTGGGTACGGCAGCTTTCGCTGCTCGGTCGCGTGCCGGAGTATAGGCGGGCGTCCATGGTCGCGTCAAGACAACGTGGCGTTCCGGATATAGCATATTCTGGTGATTCCGAGTGGGATTTACGGGGGATGTGTCGGCGACCCGGTCCAACGACCTTTCGCACGTTACGACAGAAGCTGGTACAATGGATGGCGGCAAACTGGACGAAATCGCTGGCGTGGTACGCACCCGCCGAGACATGTCATTCCTGAGAAGGAGAGTGTAAGATGCTCAAACGAATCCTGATTGCCTTGGCAGTGCTTTTCAGTCTTCCCATTGTCGCCGTGGCAGTAGCCGTTGGCTATATGCTATTCTCGGAGTGGCGTGATCGCCTCCGCAACCCACCTCCGACCACCGGTTGATCGAGAACACCGGAACCGGGAGCGCCGAAAGGCTGTTTGCTCCGGGGGACCTTCTGGCACCGCACGACCGCGATGCCCAGCCTCCGGAGCGGCCAAGATCCGGCGACGCCGGGCGCGCTCGGTTCTTAGCCCCCAATCCGTAGCCCCGCTCGCCGCTTGAGTGTTGAAACTTTTGTGTTTAGACGGTATTCTTTGCCCTACAATAGTGAAAATAACTCTCAGACTCCCTGGGATGAGGTGCCTTAGGTTATGCCCGAGCAATACGTTCTGCGGGACGAACAAGCCCGTGCGGCCCTGAAGCGCGGCGTAGACACGATGTCGCGTCTCATCGGCGTGACGTTGGGACCGCGCGCGCGCACGGTGGCGATTATGCCGATTGTCGGAACCAACAAACCACCGGAAATACTCGACGATGGCGCGGTGATCGCCCGGCGCACGCTTCAGCTTCCAGATCCTTTTGAGGACATGGGCGCGATGATCATCCGCCAGTTGGCGTGTAAAGTCGGAGACACGACCGGCGACGGCTCGGCCACGGCGGTGGTCATCGCCCAGAGCCTGCTCGACGCGGCCGTCCGTTACGTCGTCGCCGGCGGCAATCCAATGCTCGTCAAGCACGGAATTGAAAAAGCCCTGGTCGTCGCCCTGGACGAGCTCGACAAGCAGGCGCGACCGGTCGAAAATCCCGACGACCTTCGTCGTGTCGCCGACGCCTGCACCCGCGATCCTCGCATCGCCGCCCTGATCGGCGAGATCTTCGACATCATCGGTCGCGACGGCGTCGTCACGGTCGAAAATGGTCATAGCTCGACGATCGATCGCGAGTACGTCGAAGGAATTCAGTGGGATAAAGGCTGGGTGTCGCCGTATTTGGTGACCGACCGCGAGCGGATGGAAGCATCGCTCGATAATGCTCTGATTTGCCTCACCGATCGCTTCCTGAAAACCGCCGAAGACGTTCTACCGCTCCTCAATATCGTGCTCCAGCACGGAGAAAACCAGCTATTCTTGATCGCCGGAGACATTTCCGGTGACGCCTTAGCAACCCTGGTGAGCAACAAAGAACGGGGCATCATCAACACGGTCGCGGTGAAGGCGGCTGGCTACGGCGACCGACGGCTCCGGATCCTCGAGGACATCGCGGTCTTTACCGGCGCGAGTCTGATTCGCGAAGATGCCGGAGAAATGCTGGAAAACATCCGTTTCGAAGACCTCGGACGAGCACGTCGTGTCTGGTGTAACCGTGACTTCTTCACGGTCATCGAGGGGCTCGGTGACCCCATTGCCATCCGCAAACGGGTCGCTCAGATCAAGATCGAGCTTCCAACCGTGACCGACGAGTATGAACGTGGCAAGATGCGCGAGCGTCTCGGGAAGCTGGCCGGCGGGATGGCGATCTTGAAGGTTGGCGCCCCCACCGAGCTCGAACGGGACGAGAAAAAACTTCAAGCCGAAGATGCGGTCGCGGCGACCCGCCTTGCCCTCGACGGCGGCATCGTCGCCGGCGGCGGCTCCGCCTTGCTCGCCTGCATTCCAGCGATCGAACAGATGGACCTCGTCGGGGATGAGGCGATGGGTCCGGCGATTCTGGCGCAAGCGCTGAAAGCGCCCATCGAGCAGATCTTGCGCAACGGCGGCTTCGCACCGAATCCAATCGTCGTCCAAATTCTCCGTCGTGGACCGCATGCCGGATTCGACGTCGTCAACGGCGAGATCGTCGATATGTGGGAAGCGGGAATCATCGATCCGCTGAAAGTCGTGCGGAATGCCCTCGAAACGGGTGTGAGCACGGCGATGATGGCGCTGACGACCCAGGTTCTCGTCCGGAAGCTAAAGCCGCAGGAAAGCCTAAGTCCATAACGAGTGACGAGTGACGGGGAACGAGTAGCGAGTCACTCGTTCCCCGTCACCAGGGGAGGACACGTGGAACCCGAGCTCATCGCCGACTATCAGTGTGTCACTGGTGAAGGCCCTCTCTGGCATCCCACCGAACAACGTCTCTACTGGCTCGACATCCCCAAGGGGCGCATTTTCCGCTACGATCCGGCGACCGGCCAGCACGAGCAGGTGCATGAAGGCGAGGCAATCGGCGGCTTTACCATCCAGGCCGATGGCGCGCTATTGCTGTTCATGGCGCGGGGAGCGGTCAAGATCTGGCGCAACGGCCAGCTTACGACGATCATCGACGAAATACCGGACGAGCGCAATACCCGATTCAACGACGTGATCGCCGATCCGGTCGGTCGGGTTTTTTGCGGGACGATGCGCGCCCCCGAGCACCCGGCCTCCCTTTACCGCTTGGATCTCGACGGCAAGCTGACGAGGGTTCTGGGCGACAGCGGTACCTCGACTGGCATGGGGTTCACCCCGGACCGACGGCAAATGTACTACACCGACACGCCGACCCGCGAGATCTCCCTTTTCGATTACGAGCGCGGAACCGGTGCGATTACCAACCGTCGCGTATTCATTCATATTGACGACGTAGGACGCCCCGACGGCATGACGGTCGACGCCGAAGGGCACGTCTGGACGGCGCTCTGGGGCGGCGGCTGCCTGGTCCGGGTACGCCCGGATGGCACCGAGGAACAGCGCATTCTCTTCCCCGCCAAGAACGTCTCGTGCCCGACCTTCGGCGGACCAGATTACTCCGACCTTTACGTGACGACGGCCGGCGGTGACAACAAAGCCGAAAATGGGCCCGGAGCCGGCGCACTTTTCCGTGTCCGTCCCGGGGTGCAGGGCGTCCCTGAATTCCGTTCCCGCATCCTACTTTGAGGAGCAACCGGATGAGCAGCACGGGCATCGTCTTCTCGGTCTTTACGAAACCCTGGAAATTGGCCGCTCCCGAATTAGGCGCGCTCGTGAGCGGCCTGGGCTTCGATGGGATCGAGCTACCGGTCCGTCCCGGGTACGAGGTCGAACCGGCGAATGTCGGTCGTGATCTTCTGCCAGTGAGTCGGACGCTGCGCCAGTTTGGTGTCCAAATCTACAGCATCGCGGGCAATGCCGACGAGCCGACGCTGGCCGCGTGCGCCGAAGCGGGCATTCCGGTGATTCGAATCATGGCTCCGATTGGCTCGAATGGCTACCTCGCGTCGGAAGTTCAGCTCCAGCGCCAATTTGACGCTCTGGTCCCGCTCCTGGACAAGTATGGCGTGACCCTTGGCGTTCAAAACCACAACGGCAGCTACGTGTGCAACGCCTCCGGCTTGCGGCGACTCATCGAAAAGTATGACTCGCGCCAGGTTTGCGCCGTTTGGGACGCTGCCCACACCGCGCTCAATGGCGAGGCACCCGAACTGGCCATAGACCTGGTCTGGTCGCACCTCGGCATGGTTAACCTCAAGAATGCCTTCTGGAAGCGAACCAACGGCCCCGAGGCCGAGGTCGCCCAGTGGAAACCGTATTGGACGAGCGCCCGGCACGGCCTCGCGTCCTGGCCGCGCGTCGTGAACGAGCTGAAACGACGTGGCTATCGCGGCGTCGTTTGCTTGACCGCCGAATATTCCGACGAAGAATCGGTAAAACGACTGGTCGCCGAAGATCTCGCCTTTGCCCGCGCGCTCTTCAGCGAGACCGGGGAGGCCTGATGGCACGCATCAATCACGACCACCTGCGCGTCGCGGTCGTCGGCGCCGGCCATATGGCAAATCGCGTTCACTTTCCATCGCTCGCGTCATTCTCCGATGTGACGATCGCCGGCGTCTGCGACCTCGATCCCGAGCGTCTCCAGCAAACCGCCGATCAATTCCAGATCGAGAAGCGTTACCGCGATTACCGGCAGATGGTTGAAGAGATCGCACCGGATGCGATCTACGTGATTGGCCAGCCTCACTATATGTACGACGTCTGGGTCTGGTGTTTGGAGCACGGACTAAACCTCTACGTCGAAAAGCCGCTCGGCCTCACTCTCCACCAGGCACGTATGCTCGTCCACCTGGCCGAAAAGCACGGTAGCCTGACCCAGGTCAGCTTCCAACGGAGAACGTCACCCCTCGCGGTCAAGCTGCGTAGCGCCTGCCTCGAGCGCGGGTCGATCGTCCACGCGGTGTGTCGCTTTTACAAATCTGACATGAAGCCAATGCTTGGTCCGCGCGACCATGTGCTGGACGACAGCGTGCACGCGATCGATACCTTGCGCTGGCTCTGTGGCGGCGAAGTTGTCGGTATCGCGAGTGCGACCAGGCGCATCGGCGTCCCGGATCTGAATTTCGTCGCGGCCATGCTGGACTTCGACAACGGCGCGACCGGCATTCTCCTGAATAGCTGGTCGAGCGGACGCCGCATTTTCGACGTCGAGATGCACGCTCCTGGGGTCTGTGCCGAGGCCGATCTCGAAGGAGTGGGCTATCTTTACGCCGACGGCGACACGCGAGGCACCGCCTATGACGCGCGCGAAGTCGCCGGTGGCGATCAGTTTCACGTATTCGGCGGCTTTCAAGCAAAGCACCGTGAGTTCGTGGACTGCTTGAAGTCCGGCCAGACTCCCGGCTCGAGCTTCGCCGACGCCCTCAAAACGATGACTGTCGCCGAGAAAATCCTCGCCCAATCAATTCTCCGCGGAGACTAGCGTCAAGATCTCGCTTGAACGCTAGATTGCCATTGACCGCCTCGTATGGTTATTTCTTCCTATTTTTGACCAGCCGGTGCTTGTTTTATCTTTGGGCGCGATAGAATGGCAGGGATCGGTAATCTGAAGCTCGTGCAATCCTCGGGCTGGGGGGTGCGCTCGTGTCAGACGTCGCACATCTGAAGAAAACCTGCGCCAATTCGCCGGCTGATACGACCGACCTGGCGAGTATCTCGGCCGATCGGGGCCATTTCGAGCGAATGGCGAGTATTACCCAACGCGTCCTAAACGTGCCAATCGTCGCGATCCTCCTCGTAAACGACAATCGGCCGATCCTCCTCGCCGGTCGAGGCGTCGATCAAGGCGAAGTGACCGCGAACGCCGCGTTCTTCGACGCCGTTGCCCAGACCGAGGGAGATTTCGTCACGTCGGACACAACCAGCGCAGCCCCGACCTCGACGCTGGGCGGAGGGCAGCTACGCTTCTGGGCTGCCTGTCCCCTGGCTGACGCGACCGGCCGACGGACGGGACTGCTCTGCGTGCTCGATTGGCAGCCGCGCCCCATCAGCGAGTCGGACATCCAGAATCTGCACGACCTGGCGGCTTTGGCCGAAGGTTGTCTCGCGACCTCGGAATTGAAAGATACGCTGATCAGACTCCGCAGCGGTGAAGACCGCTACCAATCGCTGATCTCGGCCGTCGCGGAAGCCGTGATCATCCGCGATCAAACCGGGCGGGTCGTCGAGGCGAATGCGAATGCCGAGCGTCTGCTCCAACTCGTTCCCGCGGCCGATGGCATCGGCTATCAGGATCCGGCCGAGTCAGCCATTCACGAGGACGGTAGTCTCTATCCACCCAATCAGGTACCCGGCTTGCGCACGTTGCAGACCGGCCGGCCCGTTGCCAATGAGGTCGTGGGCATCCCTCATCCGCCCGAGGGCACGACCTGGCTGGTGATAAACACGCAGCCCTTGTTTCACCCCGGCGAACCAACGCCTTATGCCGTGGTTGCCTCGCTGACCGACGTCACAACCTTTCGTCAGACCCAGGAGGAGCTTCGTTTCCAAAAGGAGTTGCTCGAGTACCAGAGCGAGGCGTCAATCGAAGGCGTGATCATCATTTCCGTCGATCTGCGGGTGCTTTTCACGAACCGGCAATTCCTGGGTCTCTGGAACTTGTCGCGCGATCTGGTTGGAACGATTCTGGATGAGTCGCATGCTCAACGCTTGCTCGACAAGGTCATCGACCAGCCAGCGTTTCTGGAGAAGCTGGTCAATCTCTACGAAAACCCTAACGCGACGACACGCTCCGAGATCATGCTGCGCGACGGACGAATTCTCGATTGGCACAGCGCGCCAATCCGCGTGCCCGGTGCGGTTGCCCCCGGTCGAGTCTGGTTCTTCCGCGACGTGACGACCAGCCGACGAACCGAGGAGGCATTGCGTAACGTCACCTCACACGTGCACTGCATTCTCTGGGATGGCTTCGTGGAGAGCCGTGACGGGGAGCTGGTCTGGAACGTTCGCGTCCTGGACGAAGAGACCGCTCAACGGGTGCTGCCGCTCGCTCGCGCTCCTGGCCAAACCTACGTCGAAGCCTGGCGCGAGAGCATTCGCAGCGAAGATCAAGAGCGACGCAACCGACTAATTGCCGGAATGTTGTTCGGTACGTCCACGATGAGCGATGAGTTCGCGTGCCGCGGGACGGACGGTCGGCTGTACTGGCTGGCCGAGTCCCTCAACGTCGAGACCTTGCGACCGGGCCTCTGGCGGCTGTTCGGCGTCTCCACCGATATTACTCGCTTGAAGAATGACGAGGAAGAGCTTGGCCGTCTCAGTCGTCAATACGAGCTGATCTTGAAGGCGGCCGGCGACGGTATTACCGGCATCGACGTGGCCGGGCGGACGACGTTCCTGAATCCCGCCGCGGCACGTATGCTTGGCCGCGGTCTCACCGATCTCCACGGCCAAATACAGCACGACGCGATTCACCATACCCGCTCCGACGGTCGGCCCTATCCGGTTGACCAGTGTCCGATTTACGCGGCGCTCCACGATGGCGAAGTTTACCACGTCAGCAACGAAGTATTCTGGCGAAAGGACGGCACGAGCTTCCCCGTTGAGTACACCTGTACTCCCATTCGTGAGGGCGAAAAGATAGTCGGAGCGGTGATGTCGTTCCGCGACGTCACCGAGCAACGGAAGGTCGACCGGATGAAAGACGAATTCATTTCGGTCGTCAGTCACGAATTGCGAACCCCGCTGACATCGATTCGCGGTTCTTTGGGACTCCTCGCCAGTGGAGTACTTGGCCCATTACCCGAAAGCGGACGACGAATGCTCGAGATCGCAGTGAACAACACGGACCGCCTCGTTCGCCTGATCAACGACATTCTCGACATCGAACGGATCGAGTCCGGCAAAGTCAGCATGGACAAGCGAATCTGCGACGCCGGGGATCTCATCCAGCAAGCGGTCGAGGTTGTGCAGCCGATTGCCGCCAAAAGCAACATTGAGATCACTGTTTCCACGGATTCGGTCCAGTTACGTGCCGACCCCGACCGGCTCGTTCAGGTCATGACAAACGTGCTCAGCAACGCGGTCAAGTTCTCGTCGTCAGGCAGCAAAGTCGCGCTGAGCGCGCGTCGGCAGGGCAGCGAGCTCCTCATTCGCGTGAAGGACGAAGGCCGAGGCATTCCCCCGGACAAGCTGGAAACGATCTTCGGACGCTTCCAGCAAGTCGATGCCTCGGACTCGCGCGAAAGGGGGGGGACCGGGCTCGGTTTGGCGATCTCGCGCAGCATCGTTCTGCAACACGGCGGACGGATTTGGGTCGAGAGTACTCTGGGCGTCGGCAGCACGTTTGCCATTGCCTTGCCCGCCCTCGCCGAGGAACCAGCAGCGCCCCTGCCTCGGCCAATGCTTCAGCCGACCGCACTGACCGACGCCGGCGTGAGCAATGCGGTCTTGATCTGTGATGACGATCCTTCCACTCTCGAGGTTCTCGGCACGATGCTCACCAATCGTGGCTATCGAGTCATCCTCACCAATTCAGGGTCGGCGGCAATTCGCGAAGCGGCCAAACAAAAGCCGGGCGTCATCTTGCTCGATTTAGTGATGCCGAACATGAACGGCTGGGAAACGATCGCCGCGCTGAAGCGAGAGCCCGAAACGGAAGAGATTCCGGTGATCATCTTCAGCGCGCTTTCCCCCACCGACGAGGCCGCGCGGGCGGGCGTCGTCGACTGGCTCGTTAAGCCGCTCGAGGAAATACCTCTTCTCGACACTCTCGAGCGCGTTCTCAATAGCTCGGGTCGACCGCCTCGAGTGTTGATCGTCGAAGACGACGTCGATCTCGCTCGAGTCATAACTGCCATGTTTCAACGGGATGGCATTGAGACGATTCACGCCCAAACCAGCCAGGAAGCAATCCAGCTCAGTCAGGAATCCGATCCCGATTTGCTGGTGCTCGATCTTATCTTGCCCAATGGCGATGGCTTTTCGGTCGTGGATTGGCTGCGCCAGCATAACCGCCTGCGCTCCATGCCAGTTGTCGTGTATAGCGCGCGCGATCTCGACGCAAGCGATCGCGACCGCTTGCGCCTCGGCTATACCCGGTTCTTAACCAAAGGGCGAGTCCGGCCGGAACAATTCGAAGAACAGGTCATTGGCTTATTACGTCAGGTCATGCCAATTCGCGTGGGTGTAGGAGGATAAGTGGTGGGGAAACGCGTTCTGATTGTCGATGACGAGGACGACATCCGGGAGGTCGCCCGGGTCAGTCTGGAATTGATCGGCGGATTCACCGTGCTAACGGCGCGCTCGGGCAACGAAGGAGTCACGGTCGCGCGAAGTGAGCGCCCCGACGTGATTCTTCTCGACGTGATGATGCCCGATTTGGACGGCGTCGCGACCTTCCAGGCCCTGCAAGCTGACGAAGCCACCGGCACGATTCCGGTGATCTTCCTCACCGCGAAGCTGCAGGTTTCCGATCGACGACGCTTCTCCGGACTTGGCGCCAAATCGATCATCGCAAAGCCTTTCGATCCTCTGGCTCTGCCGGTGCAGGTGAAAGGCGCCCTGGGTTGGTGATCGGAAGAACGGACGACTCGCGGCCCTGGGTCGGCTGTGGCCTTGACGCGGCGGTGGTCGCAACGCTCGGCGAGCGGGTGCCTCAGCTCCGATTCCTTCCTTTCCAAACGGCTGATCAGGCGACTGAACTCCTGGACAATCCTAACTGCCGACTTCTCGCCATCGACCTGACCCTGGTTGGCGACCAGGCCACGCGAATCATCGCCGCTCAGCGCGAGACACATTCCGATAGCACCAAGCCGATGTTGTACGTGGTACCTCAAAACCGTGATTCCGACCTGTTGCAGCAGCTTGTCCACGATCGATCGACCAGTCAGGTGCTTTTCCAGCCATTGGACGTCGACGAGCTTACCTATCAAATCAGTCACGCCCTGGGCATTGGCATCGAAGAATCGGGCGAGCCAACGAACGAGCCCGGCCGACAGCTCCAAAGCGCCATGGCCGCACTTTGGGAACGCTTCCGCGAGACAAACCTTCAGCGGGTCGAGACCGTGGAACAGGCGACGTTCGCGGCGCAACAGGGAACACTCACGGCCGAGGAACGCCGTGCAGGCGAGCGCGCCGCGCATAAGCTGACCGGTGCAGTGGGCACTTTTGGCTTTGCCGCCGCGTCCCAATCTGCCCGCGACATCGAGCAGACGCTCACCGGTACTGATCCACTGACTCCGGCGAGCCTCTTCCGACTCTCCGATCTTTCCTTCAAGCTGCGTCGAGATCTCGAGCACTCGCCCGCGTTACCTGCAACGCCCAACGGGCGACCGACAACGATCCGATCGAACGGTAGAACGGCACGCCTTTTACTCGTAGTGCAAGACGCCGAGCTTGCCGAAAGGATCGCGTTGGCCGGACACCTCCGCGCGCTTGACGTCGACATCGCACTACATTTTGCCGAGGCGCGTCAGCTCATCGCTGACCGACGGCCTGACGTCGTGCTGGTTGACTTAGCTCCCGCGGACGGCTCGGATCGGGGCATGGCTTTCCTGGCCGAGCTTGCGAACGATGATCCCCCGTTACCAGTCGTCGTCCTCACTCAGCGCGACTCGCTCATCGACCGAGTCGAAGTTGCCGCGCTCGGGGGAAGCGCTTTTCAGCGGAAGCCGTTATCGCCGCAGCAAATTCTCGATACCGTTACCGAGGTCCTCGACAGCGAACAGATCACCGAGAGTTTGATCCTGGCGGTTGACGACGACCACGTTATCTTGAACTCAGTACAGACGATCCTTGGCTCGAACGGTTTACAAACCGTCTGCCTCGACGATCCATTGCGCTTCTGGGATACCCTCGACGAGACAATGCCAGATCTCGTCGTGCTTGACGTCGACATGCCTCACGTCAGTGGCATCGAGTTGTGCAAGGTCATCCGCAATGAGCAGCGCTGGCGCGCCCTGCCGGTTCTCATCCTGACCGCGCACACCGATCCGGCCACCGTGCACCGGGTCTTCGCGGCCGGCGCCGACGATTACATCAGTAAGCCATTCGTCGGACCCGAATTGGTCAATCGCATTAGCAACCGTCTCGAGCGCAATCGGCTGTACCGGCGATTAGCCGAGGTGGACGCGCTGACGGGTGTCAGTACACGGCGCAAAACAAGCCAGGTGCTCGAACGCTATCTTGGCCTCGCCCAGCGACGCGACGACCCGTTCACCCTGGCAATTCTGGACGTGGATCATTTCAAGCAGATCAACGATCGGTACGGCCATGCGTCCGGGGACGAAACGCTGCGTCGGCTGGGCGAGCTCCTCGGCCAGGCCTTTCGCCGAGAAGACGTCATCGGACGCTGGGGAGGCGAGGAGTTCGTTGCCGGGATGTATGGCATGCCAGAACACGTCGGCGTCCAACGCCTCACGACGGTCCTCGAGCAGTTTCAGCGCATGGTCTTTCGAAGCCCCAACGGTCAAGAGTTTCACGCCACCATGAGCGCCGGGGTCGCCCAGTTTCCAGAGAATGGGACAGACCTCGCGAGCCTGTACCGTACCGCGGATTCAGCGCTCTACCGTGCGAAAGCGAATGGTCGCAACCGCGTTGTTGGAACCTGCCAGCCGCCGCCGGGGAGCAGCGTCGAGCACGTCGACGTCCTGATCGCCGTCGACGACGACACACTCGCCACGCCACTGCGTCACGCTTTGGAAACACAAGGCTATCGGGTCCAATGGCTGCCCAACGGACATCTGGCCATCGGTGCTCTTGCCGGGGACCATCCCCACGTGCGCGCCCGCCTGGTGTTACTCAGCATCGATCTTCCCGACGTCGCCGGCCAAACGATGTTGCAAGAGATGAGACAAACCGACTTGTTGAAGCGCAGCCGGGTGATCGTCTTGAGTGCACGCGGTGATGAAACCGAGGAACTAGAGGCATTCGAACTGGGCCTCTTCGATTACGTCGTCAAGCCGGTGAGCCTGCCGATACTTGTCCAACGCATCCGCCGAGCGTTGAACGACTAACAACGGGTCAGGGATCAAGGGGCTGGGGGTCACGTGACACGCCTCATCCCCACCTGTCACGCGATATCATCTACCGCTTCGCCATGCTATCATCCGACCGTCACCAATGGAGAGTAAAAGCGGCGCTCGACGTCGTCTCGGAGAGGAAGCTATGAAGAAAGTTCGAGTCGGCATTGTCGGAACCGGCTTCGCAGCCCACTTCCACGCGCATTGCTATCGGAAGGTTACCGGAGTCGAGGTCGAGCTTCGCGGGGTGACCTCGGCGCAGCCGGAACATGCGCGCCGTTTCGCTGACGAATTCCACATTCCACGTGCGTACGAAAGCATTGAGGCGCTCGTGGCCGATCCGGAGATCGACTTCGTCGACGTCTGCGTACCGAACAATCTCCACGTGCCGACGATCGAGGCCGCCGCCGCGGCCGGTAAGCACGTCGCGGTTGAAAAGCCGCTGACCGGCTACTTTGGCGACGATTGGCCAGATCTGAACGCACGCATTGGCGACGTGGTGCCCGGCGAGCAAATGCGCCGGGGCGCCCTGGCGAACGCCGACCGAGCAATCGCCGCCTGCCAGAAGGCTGGTGTCCGCCTCCTCTACGGTGAAAACTGGGTTTACGCGCCCGGCATCCAGAAAGTCCGCCGGCTGCTCGCCAAGGCAGGGGGACCGATCCTCCGGATCGAAGGCGAGGAATCGCACTCCGGTAGCCACGCGAGCTATTATCGCCGCTGGCGAACGTCCGGGGGCGGTGCGTTGCTTGGCAAGGGCTGTCACCCCCTGGGCGCGGCACTCTACCTCAAACAGGTCGAGGGCGAGCTTCGCAATGGCGCACCGATTCGTCCCCGAAGTGTCGTCGCCGAGACTGCCCGCCTGACGAAGACCGCCGGCTTCGCAAACGAAGCCGTGCACTACCTGAAGTCTGGCTACGAAGACATCGAGGACTGGGCAACGATCGTCGTCACCTTCGAAGACAGTACGGTGGCCCAGATCACCGCGGCGGATACGACCCTGGGTGGGATCCGCAATTACCTCACCGCCTGGTCGTCAAACGCGGTGGTCACCGCGAACATCAACCCGAACAACGTCTGCACCGCCTACGCACCCGAAGCGACGATCTTCGGCGACGAATACATCACCGAGAAGATCGAGACCAAGGCCGGCTGGACCTTCCCCGCGCCGGATGAAGATTGGGTGACCGGCTATCCCCACGAGCTTCAGGATTTCGTCGAAGCCATCGCCTTCGACCGCGAGCCCCTCTCCGGAGCCGCTCTGGCCCGCGACGTCATCGCGGTCGTGTACGCCGGCTACCAGTCGGCGTCCGAGGGCCGGCGGGTCGTGATAGAGTAAGGACGGGGCGCTTTTGGACCACGAAGGTCACGAAAGTGCCTTGAAAAACGGCCGTGGAGGCACCATGCTCGAAACGAAGAATCTGATGACGGCGGAAGAATTGGCTCGATTACCGAGCGGCGAAGGCAAACGTTACGAGCTTGTGAACGGAGAGTTGCGAACGATGGCAGCGGCAGGTTTCAATCACGGTGAAATCTCCGCCTGCATTTTTTCCGTTCTTTACGCATACGCCCAGCCTCGGCATCTTGGCAGGCTTTGCACGAACGAAACGGGCTTCGTTCTTCGCCGTCAGCCTGACCACGTGCGCGCGCCGGACGTGGCCTTCGTTGTCCACGATCGGCTTCCGCTGCACGATTAATCAACTGTTGCCCGACGAAGAATAGCCCCCCGCTGGACCACGCCGCCCAGGGATGACATCAATAATCTGAGCTATTCCTCCGGTTCGATCTCGATCCCCAATGGGATAATCAAAGCCGCGCACAGGTGGTACCAGCCGACGGTCAGGGCCAGGTCAAAGATCTCGGCGTCCGAGAGATGGGGCTTCAGCGCCGCGAACACTGTGTCGTCTACCTGGCGCTGACGCGCGACTTGATCGGCATAGCTGAGCACCGCGCGCTCAGCCGGACCGAAAACGCTCGCCGCTTGCCAGTTCGGAAAGGCCGCCAGTTGCGCTTCGGAAACGCCAGCCTTCCGCGCGGCCGGAACGTGGTGATGCTTCTCGTATTCGACGTTTAACGCGTTTGCCGTGGCCAGGACCGCCAGTTCGCGCAATCGCGGGTCAAGAGCCGCGTCGTTTCGAACATAGCGCGACATAACCATAAAGGCCCGCAATGCGTTCGGTTGGTTGGCGATGATTCGGTGCAAGTTATGGACCGAGCCACGCAGGCCGGCGACCTCTTCGTATAAACGCGCGAGCTCCGGCTGGGTCGCGGCGTCGGCGTCAGAAACGTATGGCAAACGGGCCATCTTCAGCCTTCTCCCTCGATAAGTCTCATCGTTCGAGCCTTCATCTTATACGACTGGTTCCCGACGAGGTCAACCAGGTGCTAGAATCCGAACGGATGGCGCCGCGAGCGACTTTAGTCAACGGCCCAACGACCGCGTAACCGTTCTTTGGTCGCGGTTCGAGGCGTGGGAAACGATTCGTCGAGGAGGTTCACCTTCAGTGCCAAACGAACGCTCTTTGATTGTCAATGCCGGGGAACACCCGCGCCAGGATTGCCCGGTTTGGCTCGACGCTCCGACCAATTTGCCCAACGGACCGCTCGTCCTCCGTGGTCACGAGCCCGAGGTCCAGATCCCGGTGCAGCGCATCGACAATCGCTTGCTCTTTGTCGTGAAGAATCTGGCAGCGTCTGAGGAGCGCACCTACGAGCTCGTCAGTGGAGAATCAGCGCCGAGCGAGGGTGTTAAGCTGGTCGAAGGCGAGGGTCACCTGGCCTTCTCGGTGGACGACCAGCCATTCACGACCTATCACTTTGCTGCCGACAACGTTCGCCCGTTCCTTTATCCGGTCCTTGGTCCGAGCGGCCTGGCAATGACTCGCAACTTTCCAATGGTGAATGGCGTCGCTGGCGAGTCCACCGACCACCCGCATCACCGCTCGCTCTACGTCGCCTTTGGCGAGGTGAACGGCGTCGATGTTTGGGCCGAGTCGCCGCACCCAAACACAGGGCGAATCATCCATCAAGGCTGGCAAGCCGTCGAAGCGGGAGTCGCCGCGGCCTACCTGAACGAAACGCTGCAATGGGTCAATGGAGCCGGCTTTCCCTTACTCGACGAGCAGCGCCAGCTCGTTTTATATCGAACCTCTTCGGTTCGACTGATCGATCTCGAGATCGTGCTTCGGCCCGCCAGATTCGCGGTCCTATTTGGCGACACCAAGGAAGGTGGACCCCTCGCCCTGCGGGTCGCTAGTGAGCTCGAAGGCAAGCGTGGCGGATTGATCCAGAACGCCTTCGGCGGTCGCCGCGAGAGCGAGTGCTGGGGCAAGCCAAGCCCCTGGGTCGACTATTCCGGTCAAATCAACGGCACAACCGCCGGGGTCGCGATCATGGATCATCCCAGCAGCTTCCGCCATCCGACGACCTGGCACGTTCGCGATTACGGACTGTTCGCGGCTAATCCATTTGGATTGAGCGAGTTCACCGGCGATCCAGATCGGCGTGGCGACTACGTTCTCCCACCCGGTCGATCGATCACTTTCCGCTACCGGATCAGTCTGCACCTTGGCGATGCCGACGCCGCCAAAATCGCCGACCAGTACCAGAACTTCGCCCATCCACCGAATTGTCGCTGGCTGTAACCAAAAAAGACAGGTCCCAGAGGAGAGTTCCTCTGGGACCTGTCTTTTGTCTGACTGTTCGCTACAGCGCTTTTCGCGACGCTACGAACGCAATCGCGTGGCCGACGGTCGACTAAAGCAGCACCTGTACCACCCCAGACGACCGGCGCGGCTGCACCGTGGCTGGGTCATTCGTCCTGCGCTAGTGGCGCAGGACTGGATTAGTCAACCTGCCATACTCCAAAAAACGCTTGAGTATACTTCATTTGCAGAACTTGCATTTGAAGCCTCCCCACTTTGCCTGCGGGCCTACCAAACTGTTACGCTTGGCGCCGTGCCCTTAATCTAGCAGATTCGGAGACATCTGTCAAGAGTCGGTTGAGGCTCGCCGCGAATCGAGGTAACCTATTCCTCGGCGGCCTCTGGCGACCTCTGACACGTCGAGCCGCCGTCCGGGCATACTTCGATCGTTGCCCCGCCAAAAGCCGGTATGTGCTCGCGGAGGGCCCCGTCAACCCGGGCGACGAGCGCGTGCGCTTCGCGAACGGAAAGCTCGGGAGCTACACTGACGTGCAAGTCCGCCAGAATTCGGTGGCCGATCCACTGGGCCCGAACCTGATGGACGCCGGTCACTCCGGAAACGTGCAACGGCGCGTGTTCGACGGCCAACAGCACCTCCGGCTCGATTGCACCAAGCAGGCGAGCCGAAACGACCGCGACAGTCTGTCGAACGATCAGGAGAATCGTGATCGTAATCGCGATGCCAACCAGCGGGTCCAGAATCGGGATCCCGACCGCGACTCCCAGGACCCCGATCAGAACGGCCAGACTCGTAAAGCCATCGATCCGAGAATGTTGGCCGTCGGCTACCAAAGCCGCCGAGTTGATCTCGCGCCCAACCCGAATCCGGAAGTTTGCCACGGCCTCGTTACCGAGAAATCCGATGACCGCCGCGGCGGCAACCCACCCCAGATTACTCATCGGCCGCGGCTGAATCAGCTTCAATACCGATTCATACCCGGCCGCGATTGCCGACGCGAAAATCACCAAAACGATGACCGCGCCGACGATGTCCTCGGCCCGTCCGTAACCGTAGGTGAAATGCCGGTTACCACCACGCCTGGTCAAGGCAAAGGCGACCCAGAGGGGAATCGACGTTGTCGCGTCGCCAAAGTTATGAATCGTGTCGGCAAGCAGCCCGGCTGACCCCGACGCCAGGGCAATAACCACCTGGATCAGCGCTGTCGCCCCGAGCACGATCAAAGAGAGCTTGACCGCCCGGACCCCCACCTCGTTCGATTCGAAAGTCGAGTCAAGCCCATCGTGTCCGACGTGGGCGTGGCCAATCGCATGTTGAAAGAATCCCCAGGGACCGCCGGTGTCGTGGTCGTGCTGCATGTCTCACTCGGGTCGCACTGAGCAGAAAGCTGAACCGATATCTTTCGCTATTTGCATTTCCGGGGCCCAGGCCGCGTCTGCAGCGTACACGTCCTACGCACTCGCCTGGTGATCTTCGCCGCCGACCGGTCGAGAAATCGGCTCCGGCTCGGGGAAATAGGGCAGCGGGACGAACTCGACCGACGGACGTCGCTGCATTGTTTGCGGGTAATGACGCATGAGATCCTCGACGTCCAAGGGAAGCTGATCGCTAACCGGCAGGCCGAGATCCCTGGCCTGCTCGAAGCCGATCGGGTAGTCGTGGGTCCAGCGGCCACCGCTCAGGGTTTTCGCGAGTTGCTCCGCCGGTTCCCGAGCGACCCCTCGGGCGGTCAAGATCTGCACGACCGTTTGCGTGATCTGGTCGAGCGCCTTGCGTGCGATGTCGGCCATCATAATCGTGCGATCCTCGACTCGCTCCAAGGGCTTTGCTTCCAGGACGCGTAAAATCGACGCGGCCGGCAGGCCGCCGATTTGTGGGTCCACCGGTCCGAGCACCGCGTTCGAATCCATAAGAATCTGCTTCGCAGCCAGGGCGATCAACGTTCCACCGGACAGGGCATAGTAGGGGACAAAAACCGTCACCACCCCGCGATGCCTCAGCAACGCCTGGGCAATCTGCTCGGCGGCGATCTGCAGCCCGCCCGGGGTATGCACGATCAGATCGATTGGCATGGTTGGTGGCGTCAGGCGGATGGCCCGGAGCACGGCTTCCGAATCGTCGATGTTCAAGAAATGGGCGACCGGAACCCCTAAAACTGAGATCGCTTCCTGGCGATGGATCAAGGTGATCACCCGGCTCCGCCGTCGCTGCTCGATCCGGCGAATTGCGCGCAAGCGCGCCTGAATGACTTGTCGGCGGGCGAGCGGCGGCGTCACCGCCGACACGATCACAAAAATGATGAGGATTCCAATCAGGAAATCGAGGACAATTTGCATCCGAGTACCCGCCTCCACGCCAGACGACGCTGAATCAGGTCGTTACG
>DATLSK010000032.1:0-3347 GCA_035534155.1 Chloroflexota bacterium
CTCGGTTGGTGCGGTTCACGTTGGCTCGCTGCTCAGTCGCGATCTCGGCGCGGTACCGATTGTCCTTTCCGGTCGCGACTTCACCTCGACCCACCTGGCAATCCTGGCATCAACCGGGGCGGGCAAGAGCTATCTCGCGGCAGTGATGATCGAAGAGCTGATGAAGCCACAGAACCGTGCCTGCGTGCTGATTATCGATCCACACGCCGAGTACGATACCCTCAAAGAAATGGAGCGTCATCCGGCCTTCGTCGCCAGCGACGGCTACGCCCCGGTCGTCAAAGTGTTGCGGCCGGCGGACGTCCACGTTCGCTTCTCGACGCTGCAGGTCGGCGATCTACGTTATCTCCTCGATCTATCCGACCGAATGGACTACGTGTTGTCCGAGGCACACCGAGCGGTCCTGAGTAAGAGCCAGCGGGAGGCAGGAGTCGCCGACCAGTGGACGCCCGACGACCTCATCCGCGAAGCTCACGCTTTCGCGGCGCGCAAAAAAGACGAAGACGACGGCTCGGATTACCGCAGCAGCGCCGGCTCGCTGGAATGGCGAGTTCGTCAGCTCATGAATCGCGCTCAAGTCCTCGACGACACGCGCCACCTCGACCTGCGCACTCTGTTCCAACCCGGCCAATGCACCGTTCTTCAGCTCGACGAGGTCGATCAGCGCGAGCAACAAATCGTTCTCGCGGTGCTGCTGCGACGACTGTACCAGGCCCGCCAGGATACCGAACGGCAACGGGCCCGACGGAACAGCGAGCTCTACCTGCCGTATCCGGCTTTCGTCTTGTTGGAAGAGGCGCATCACTTCGCTCCGGGCGGTGAAGGAACGAACCGAGTCGCGAGCGCGGAGATCCTCAAGACGATTCTCGCCGAGGGGCGCAAATTCGGAGTCGGGGTTGGCTTGATCAGTCAGCGCCCGGGCAAGCTCGACCAGGACGTGCTGTCGCAGTGCATGACCCAGATTCTGCTGCGCATCGTGAATCCGATCGATCAGTCGAACGTCGCCGCGGCGGTCGAAGGCGCCAGTCGCGACGTCCTCGACGAGCTTCCGGCGCTCTCGAAAGGACAGGCAGTGATCGTCGGAGCGAGCGTGAACGCCCCAGCCCTGGTCGCGGTGCGCGAGCGCCACACTCCCCACGGCGGTCAGGACCAGGACGCCCCCCAGCGTTGGGTGGACTACAACAACCCTGCCCGCCAGGCCGAACGCGACCGTGAGACCGCTCCGGATGCTCGTCCGACGTTAGAGAATCCTCTCTTCCTGCCGGAGCGGCCGTCAGCCATTCCGAAGAAAGACCTCTCTTTCGAGGACTTTTTTGGACCGGATCCGGAGAGGAAGTAGTCAATCGCGGGGGCGTTAGGACCATTGGACGGGATTCAGCGTTCGGACCACGAAAGCCACGAAAGCGACGCGAAAGACACGAAGCGTGAGCCGCGCCTCCGCCGTGATGCGAAGCCCTTTCGCGCCTTTCGAGTCGTTTCGCGCTTTCGTGGTCCAGAAGGTCGTGGTCAAGGCGCCCGATCGCCGCAGAAAACCGGTGACCGGATACTTTGGGGGCCCGGCTACGTCCGGGCGAAATATCGCAGTGCCTGGCGGATTCGCTCTTCGAGGTCGGTCGGCGGGGTAGTGCCGAGGCTGCGGACCGCGGCGAGGGCGTCGGCGGGAGAGTAGCCGAGGCCGACCAGCGCTTCGGTGACGTCCGCATCGGGGGTTGGCTCAACCGTTCTGGTTCCCCCTTCGGGGCTGACAATCTTGCCTCGAAGCTCGAGGATCAAACGTCCGGCCAGTTTGCGACCGATACCCGGAATCTTGGTTAGGTTCTCCGCTTTTTCGCTGGCAATCGCCGTGCGTAGGATCTCGCTCGGCGCCGACGACAACATCGCGAGCGCGAGCTTCGGCCCAACCCCGGAAACCCCAATCAGTTGCTCGAAAAGGGCCAGGTCGTCTGGAGACTGAAAACCGTAGAGCGCGAGGACATCTTCCCGGACTTGGAAATAGGTATGGAGATGTACCACCTGGCCGATCGCCGGTAACGTGCTCAACGTCGTCGTCGGGGCGAATACCCGCAGGCTTAGCCCGCCGACTCCGACGACAGCCCAATCCGGCCCGACCGCTTCCAGGGCCCCGCGCACGGCGGTAATCATCGCAGCCTCGGGCAACGGTCGCCAGGGGGAAGCATGCTTTGGAAAGCGGCGCTCCCCGCGGCGTGATTCAGGTGGCAAACGGCAAGAGCCGCCGCGTCGGCGGCGTCGTCCGGTTGGGGAACAATCGTTAACTGCAGGAGCACGCGGATCATTTCCTGAATCTGATCTTTCCGAGCGCGACCGAATCCGGTAATTGTCTGCTTCACCTGCAACGGAGTGTAGTTGTAGACTTCCAGGTCACGCTGGGCTGCCGCGAGCAACACGACGCCCCGCGCCTGTCCCACCGCGACCGCACTACGGACGTTGCGATTGAAGAAGAGATCTTCGATCGCGAGCTCACTTGGCTGATACTCGTCGATTACCCGAAGCAGTCCGTCGTACAAATCTCGCAATCGCCGGGGCATCGCAAGGTCGCTAGGGGTTTCGAGAACCCCGGCAATCAACAAGGTAAGCTCAGCCTTCGACTGACCGACGACCGCGTAACCCATGCGGGCCGTGCCCGGATCAACTCCTAATGCACAACGATCGACCGTCACACCGCCTCACTTCTCAAGCTGCTCCCACACCGAGTCTGGTATTTCCAGGTTCGTGTAGACCTTCTGCACGTCGTCTAACTCTTCAAGCCGCTCGACAAGCTTCATGACTTTGAGAGCGGTGTCGTCGTCGGCCGAGACGGTCGTCTTCGGAACCATCGTCGCCTCGGCATTGTTGATCTTCAGGTGCAAGGCGTCGAGAGCGTGACGGACGCGCTCGATCTCGGATGGACTCGTGAAGACCTCGAGTGTTCCTCCGTCGTTCTGCACGTCCTCGGCACCAGCGTCAATCGCCTGCAGCGCGATTTCATCCGGATCGTGACCATCGGCCTCGAGCGTGACGATCCCTCGTGGCTCGAACAGCCAACCAACGCAACCGGATTCGCCGAGATTTCCGCCACCGCGCGTGAAGGCGTTGCGGATCTCGGCGAAGGCGCGATTGCGATTGTCGGTCAGCCCTTCGACCAGCACCGCCGCTCCACCCGGTCCATACCCTTCGTAGGTCACGTCTTCGAGATTCGGGCCTTCAAGCTGCCCTGAACCCCGTTTGATCGCTCGGTCAATGTTCTCGGAAGGCATGTTCGCGTCGCGCGCGTGCTGAACGGCCAGTCGCAAGCGGAAGTTCGCGTCAGGATCTGCTCCCCCTTCACGGGCAGCAATCGTGATCTCACG
>DATLSK010000033.1:0-3116 GCA_035534155.1 Chloroflexota bacterium
GTGCTCCGGCGATATTCCCTGGCTGGGGATTCCGCATCCAGAGTCCAACTGCTCGTTGATCGGCGTAGAAACCGAAAGACGGGTCACCGACCCGTCTCTACGAGCGACAAGCATCGACAATCGGCGGTTGATCGCGCTATCGGCAAGGAATACGTTCACACGCTGCACGCTCACGACGGGATCAAATCACACGCCGTCAATAATCCGGGCATTAAAGGGAGAACGGGTGAGGACTGAGTCTGAGGTCGCGCCACCATCGGTCTGTGTCGTCATTCCCGTTTTCAATGAGGCCCAGGCAATCGGCAAGGTCGTTTCGGCGATTCCGCGCGCGATCGTTTGCGAGATCATCGTAGTCGACGGTGGAAGCAGCGATGGCACTGCCTTGGTCGCGCAGAACGCGGGTGCTCGGGTCATCTTGGAGCAACGGCGCGGCTATGGACGGGCCTGCGCATCCGGCGTCGTAAACAGCTCAGCCGATATCGTCATCTTTCTTGACGGAGACGGCAGCGATGACCCCACCGAGATTCCGCGAATCGTTGCGCCAATCCTTCGGGGAGAGGCCGACGTCGTCCTCGGCAGGCGGGCCACGATCGAGGCCGGCTCGCTTCCGATGTACGCCCGGGCCGGTAATCTGGTAGCCGCGTTGCTCATAAGCTTGATTTGGGGCCAGAGTGTCAAAGATCTGCCATCTTTCAAGGCGATTCGTCGGCGAGACCTCGTCGCGTTAGGCATGACCGAGGCGACCTATGGCTGGACGATCGAGCTCATCGTGAAAGCAGCTCGACAACGCCTGCGGCTCCGCGAAATTCCGATCACTTACTATACCCGCGACGGCGGCGTCTCCAAAGTAAGCGGTAACCTGCGAGCCTCGCTCAAGGCGGCCGTAGCGATCCTGAGCGTCCTAACCCGCCACGCTCTCGGGCGCGGTGACGTCGGAGTATCTGGCCGCGTTCCACTCGTTTGACGCGGACGAATGCGCAATTCTTGACTGGTGACAAACTGATGACGCTAAATTCCGCTCAGGTTGCCGTGACGGTGATGGCCAAAGCTCCGATCGCCGGAGAGGCCAAGACACGGCTCGGACGAGAGATTGGCTATCCTGCTGCCGCCGCGCTGTACCGTGGGCTCTTGCTGGATACTCTTGGAATCATCGCCGATTTACTTCCGTCGCCGTCCGCAGCACATCGTTCTCTCGTCTGTCCCGACCAGCGCCACCTAGGCCTACTCCAAGAATTGATCCCGCCTAATTGGACCGCCATCGCTCAACGACGAATTGGGCTCATGGGCGGCATTGCTGACGCGTTTGACGATGCGTTCGAGGCCGGTGCCGACATCGTCGTCGTGACTGACGCCGATAGCCCGTACGCGTTGCTCGAGCATCTAGTCTCTTGCGCTAACCTGGTAGATCGTCACGACATTGCCCTGGGTCCAACCTCCGACGGCGGATATTATCTGATCGCGGCGAGACGCACCGCTTGGCACCGGCTGCCCGAATTGCTCCTCGGCACAGTTTTCAACAGTAACACCATCTGCCAAGCGACTGTCGACCGCGCAAACACGCTGGATCTCAGCGCGGCGCTCGGGGCTGTCAGTTACGACATCGACACGGCAAGCGATCTCGCCCGTTTTACACTCGATCTCCAGTTGATCCCAGCAGATCAGCTTCGCTTTAGTCGCATAGCCTGCGGGCGTTTTGGAAACGAGAAAGTCCTCGGTTTTGATCGGGTAACCAACCGGTCGACCGCGCAGCAGAGGGAGTAAGAATCGTTACGATGGTCATGCACTCTCGTCAATCGGTCTGTGTCACCGGCGGCGCCGGTTTTATCGGAAGTCATGTTGTCGAGCGTTTGTTAGCCGAGGGATCCAAGGTTACCGTCTTTGACAATCTCTCTTCCGGTCGTCGGGGGCTCGTTGAGCCCCATCTCGGTAACCCGCGATTCCAGTTTGTCCAAGGGGATTTGCTCGACGTTGACTGCTTGCGCGACACACTCGCCGGCCACGACCTGGTGTGGCATTTGGCCGCGAATACGGACATTCGCGGCGGCACGACCCAAACCGACATCGATTTGAAGAACTGCGTCATCGGCACCTGGAACGTGCTAGAAGCAATGCGGTTGACCGGCGTGCGGGACCTCATTTTCGCCTCGTCTGGCGTCGTGTATGGCGACTCGGCCGCCAACCCGCTGCGAGAGAGTACCGGCCCGTTACTCCCGGTCTCTCTTTATGGCGCCGGCAAATTGAGCGGGGAGACGTTCGTCAGTGCCTACTGTCATCTGTTTGGCCTGCGGGGTTGGATGTTCCGCTTCGCCAACGTCATTGGCGCACGGACCAACCATGGCGTGGTTCACGATTTCGTTCAAAAACTTCGACGGAATCCAGTCGAGCTGGAAGTACTTGGCGACGGTCGACAGGTCAAGCCTTATATACTCGTCGAAGAGTGTGTCGATGGAATGCTCTACGCGTACCGACACGTCCCGCTCGACCCAGAAAAGCCGTGCGACGTGTTCAATCTCGGCACCGACACGTTCATTAGTGTGAGAGAGATTGCCGAGATCGTTGTCGACGTCTTGGGCTTGCCGAACACGACCATTCGCTATACCGGCGGCCGCCGCGGTTGGCCCGGCGATGCGCCGGTGATCTTAATGGGCGTCGAGAAATTACGCCAGATTGGCTGGTCAGCTCGCTACGATTCAGCCGCGGCGGTCCGGATCGCCATCGAAAGATTGGCTGAAGAGATTCATGCGGGATAGAATGGACCACGATTAAGGCCCACCACGAATATTTTGTCCGAGGAGGCCGCCGATGCCGGTGATCGATAGCCACTGTCACGTTTCCCCGACCTGGTACGAACCCGCCGAGCTACTACTTTTCCAAATGGACCGCAACGGGGTCGATGGAGCGATCCTGATCCAGATGAAAGGGCAAGCAAACAACGACTACCAGACGGAGTGCGTTCAACGCTATCCGGGACGTTTCGCGTCGGTCGTGGTGATCGATGAGAAGCAGCCAGATGCGCCACGCACCTTGGAACGCCTTGGCGAACAGGGCGCGAGTGGTGTCCGGATCGGTCCGAGCGAACGCTCCCCGGGCGACGATCCTCTCGCAATTTGGCGTAC
>DATLSK010000034.1:0-7662 GCA_035534155.1 Chloroflexota bacterium
GGCAGGGGGATGGGTTGAGGGCAGGGAGGGAGCTTGTCTCCTGCCGTTCCCGGTGCAGGGAGCGACCGGGATGGGCAGGAGACAAGCTCCCCCTCCTCACCGCTCCGCCGCCCCCTGCCCTACGTCCCTTCGCATCCGAGAAGGTGTGTGTAACGATGAGCCCTCTGGGAGAGGGTCAAGGTGAGGGCTGCGCCGCGGCCAGGTAGGTCATGGGGCAAATCGCGCCAGCGCCCGGCGCGGGTGACCAAGTTCGAACAATCCCAATCGAAAGGACGGACGAGCGATGGAGCAGGTTGGCGTTGCGATTATTGGGACTGGCTTTGTCGGCGGATTACACTACGAAGCACTTCGCCAGGTACCGGAAGCGCGGGTGGTGGGCGTCGCCTCGCCGACGCCGGGCCGCGCCAGCGAATTCGCGCGGCGGCACGGTATTCCGATCGCGGCGACCGATTATCGGTCCCTCCTCGATCGTCCGGACGTCGATCTCGTGACACTGGCTTTGCCGAACGATCTCCATTGCCAGGTTACCCTCGACGCCGCGGCGGCGGGAAAGCACGTGGTCTGTGAGAAGCCTCTCGCGACGAGCCTGGCCGAGTGCGATCGGATGATCGCGGCGTGTCGGGCGGCTGGTGTGAAACTGATGTACGCGGAAGAACTATGTTTTGCACCAAAATACGTCCGCGCTAAGCAGCTTGCCGATGAAGGCGCTCTCGGGCGCGTGTACATGGTCAAGCAGTCCGAGTGTCACTTTGGTCCGCACGCCGATTGGTTTTGGAATGTCGACCGGTCGGGGGGAGGCGTGCTCATGGACATGGGCTGTCACTCGATCGAGTTCGCACGCTGGATTTTCGGCCGACCACGCCCACTATCGGTGTTCGCTCAACTGGGAACCTACGTCCATGGGGCCCGAACCCGGGGGGAAGATCATAGTGTCTGCATCGTTGAGTACGAAGGAGACCGCTTCGGAGTCGCTGAAAATAGCTGGGCGCGTCCGGGCGGCGTCGACGATCGAGCCGAGCTCTATGGCTCGGCCGGACTGACAATCGCTGATTTGCTCCGCGGCAGCTCGTTGATCACGTTCAGCGAGCCCGGTTACGGTTACGCGGTCGAAAAGGCGCCCGACACGCGCGGCTGGACGTTCACCATGTTCGAGGAAAACTGGAACTACGGCTTTCCTCAAGAGATGGCACACTTCGTCCGTTGCGTCCGCGATGATCTGTCGCCGGTCGAGACCGGTGAAGACGGTCGTTTAGTCATTGAGATCATCTGCGCCGCCTACGAATCGGCTCGGACCGGCCAAAAGGTCGCCCTGCCGTTTCGAAGCGAGGCACGCCGGCCGATCGACCATTGGCGACCACCCGCGGAACGCGCTGCCGATGAATCTGTTCATTAAAGCTTCATGATTCAACGGCTGATGCGCATTGTCGACGCGTGCCGTTGATCCGTATAATCGCTAGGTGAGCCCCAGTTTGGAGGGACCGCCAGTCAGTGGAGAGATACCGTGTGGTCGTATTTGAAACTGTCTTCCCGATTTGGGCCGACCAGGTCCAATCGCGGGGAGGTGGCGTGGCATTCTTTCCCCTCGAAACGAGTGACTGGTCGTCGGCCGTCGCGGCCATCGTCCAGGAGCACTTCCACCACCGGATCGTCCGAAGTGCCGAAGTCGGTATCTCGACACTTGACGAGGCCGTGTTAGGACAGTTCTGTCACCGGTACGCCGATGCTTTTTGGCAAGGCGGCGATACTCTCTAGGTTGGGTAGTCCGATCTTACGAACCCCGGCTGGATCTTTCCCAATGGAACTTCCTTTTTTGTACGTGGTTCCGACTGCCCAGCGCTGGACTGCCGGGCGGGGGGCGTCCGCCCGATGATTGCCCGGCGTTGGGGGTTCAGGTCCGCGAAGCGTCGTGGTCTGGGGATCTTGAAAAATCAAAGCGATCTGGAACGTGGCACGTGCAGTTCGAGAGTCAAAGAAAATCGAGGAGTACAGGGTCGTGGAACGCTTACTAGCGATGGAGCTACTACAGGTTACCGAAGAAGGAGCACTCGGGGCGGCGCGGCTCATGGGCCAGGGGGATAACAATCGCGCCGATCAGGCCGCGGTCGAGGCGATGCGGAAATGTCTGGAGCGGATCGACGTCAACGGTACGATCGTCATCGGCGAAGGCGAACGCGATGAAGCCCCAATGCTGTTCATCGGCGAGCGGGTTGGGTCGGGACGCGGCCCTGACGTCGACATCGCGGTCGATCCGGTCGAGGGTACGAATCTCGTCGCACGCGGCATGCCCAATGCACTCGCAGTCATGGCGGCGTCGACTCGGGGCGGACTGCTGCACGCGCCAGACACCTACATGGATAAGCTCATCGTTGGACCTCCGGCCGTAGGTAAAGTCAGCATTGATTATCCAGTGCGAGCAAATTTACAAATCATCGCCGACTCGCTGAATCGGCGGACCGAAGACCTTACGGTTGTCATCCTCGACCGTCCGCGTCACGCGCCGCTCATTGATGACGTGCGCAACTCCGGTGCACGCATTCAGCTGATCTCGGACGGGGATATCTCGGCGGCCCTTTCGGTCGCGGTGTCAGGCACCGGCGTTCACGCCGTGATGGGAGTCGGTGGCGCACCCGAAGGGGTTCTGGCCGCGACCGCTCTGCGTTGTCTGGGAGGTGCCATCTACGGACGCTTCAAGCCACGAAACGATGACGAAGCTCGGCGGGCCGAGTCAATGGGAATCGATCTCAGCAAGGTGTACACAACTGAAGACCTCGCCAGCGGTGACGATCTGATTTTCGTCGCCACCGGAATCACCGACGGGGAATTGTTCAAGGGGGTCCACTTTTTTGGCGGTGGTGCTCGAACCCACTCGCTGGTCATGACCTATCGTACCGGAACCATTCGATTCGTCGATACGGTTCACATTGTCGAGCGACGCTCGGTGGGCGTCGTTCGATTGTAAAAGCAAACTGCAAAAGTAAACGGTCGGCTGGGCAGGAGCGAAGCGGATCTGACGAGTCTCGTTTCCCAGTTCGACCGCCTCATATTTAAGTTCCGTCCGTGATATAATACGCAAGTTTGATTCATGGTCGCGCGCGGATGCCAACAGGTCCGCGAACGCGGAGGGCTGGAGGTTGGCATGTCCGTGTTGGTCGTGGTGGGCGCCCAATGGGGCGACGAAGGGAAGGGAGGAGTCGTCGATCATCTGGCGACGCAGGCTCAGGTCGTGGCACGGTACCAAGGGGGAACGAATACCGGCCATACGGTTGTCAATGACCTGGGAACCTTCCGTCTGCACCTCGTACCGGCGGGTATTTTCGATCCAAGCATCACGTGTGTGATCGGCTCGGGAGTGGTGATCGATCCGGGCGAGCTTCTGGAAGAAATTGACCAATTAACCGGCGTCGGGGTATCGGTCGATCGGTTGTCGATCAGCGACCGCGCTCACGTCGTGATGCCCTACCATCCGTTGCTCGATCAGTTGGAAGAAGCTGAGCGAGGCTCGGCGAACCTGGGGACCACCCTACGCGGCGTAGGGCCGGCGTATGAAGACAAAGTGGCCCGTTGCGGCGTCCGCATGTGCGACTTGATCGACGAGGTCGCCTTGCGCCGGCTGGTGGACCAGTTGGTTCGCCGTAAGAACAAGCTGCTCACCGTTTATTACGGTCATTCGCCACTGAATGCCGATGACGTGTTCGAACAGTGCCGAGGCTACGGCAAGCGCCTCGAGCCCCACGTCACGGATACGTCCGTGTTGTTGCACAAAGCGATCTGCCGAAAAGAGAACCTCCTGATCGAAGGTGCCCAGGCGACTCTCTTGGACTTGGATTACGGGACCTATCCCTACGTGACGTCCTCGTCGCCAACGGCAGGAGGCGCGGCGGCGGGGTTGGGAATTGGTCCAACCCGCATCGACCGTGTTCTGGGCGTTTTCAAAGCGTACATTACCCGCGTTGGTTTAGGTCCTTTTCCCACCGAGCAGACCAATGAAATCGGCGAGGAAATCCGAGCACGCGGTGGCGAGTACGGTACGACGACTGGCCGTCCGCGCCGGTGCGGCTGGTTTGACGCCGTCGCGGCGCGTCACGCCGTTCGGGTCAACGGCATGGATGCCGCGGCGGTCACCAAGCTCGACGTGCTCGACGATTTTCCCAGCATTCACGTCTGCACCGGTTATCGATTGGATGGCCACGAAATTGACTACATTCCGGCAAGTCTGGACGCGTACAGCCGTTGCGAGCCAATCTGGGAGACCGTGGCTGGCTGGCAATCGCCAACGAGCGACGCACGGTCGCTTGCCGACCTTCCGATCAACGCGCAACGCTATCTGGCCTGCCTGGGTGAGCTGATTGGCTGTCCGATCGAGCTGGTGTCGGTAGGTAGCCACCGAAAGCAGACAATCGTTGTCGGGCCGAGCTTCACGTAGACCGATCTAGGTCGTCTCGCGGTGCAGGTAAAGGCGGGTGCTCAACTCATCAGCCAGTCGCCGGTAGGCGACCGCACCGCGGGACGAGGCATCGTAATAGATGATTGGCTGGCCGTAGCTTGGAGCCTCGGACAGGCGAACCGAACGGGGAATGATCGTGTCAAAGACCAGAGTCGGAAAGTGGGCCCGGACGTCGTCGACGACTTGTTGAGACAGGTTGGTGCGTGCGTCGAACATGGTCATCACGATGCCGGCAATGGCGAGCTTGGTATTGAGGTTATCTCGGATCAAATTGATCGTATTAGTGAGCTGGCCAAGCGCTTCTAATGCCAAGTATTCGCATTGAATCGGAATCAAGATTCCGTCCGCGGCGGTGAGTGCATTGACCGTCAGCAGCCCCAGCGATGGCGAACAATCGACCAGTACCAGGTCGTAATGAACGGTAAGCTCGCTCATGATCCGTCTCAGTCTCTGCTCGCGGGCCATGAGGCCGACCAGTTCGATTTCGGCGCCTGCCAATCGAATCGCGGAAGCCGCGAGGTCGAGCCGTTCCCACGCCGTGGGAACGATGGCGTCGGGTAGTGACGCTTGACCGATCAGAGCTTCGTAAACCGAGTGTTCGATCTTTCCTTTGTCGATACCGAGTGCGCTGGTCGCATTCGCCTGGGGGTCGAGATCGATTACGAGAACACGGTGCCCTGCCTTCGCCAGCGCGGCGCCCAGATTGACCGCGGTCGTGGTCTTCCCCACGCCGCCTTTCTGATTGGCGACCGCGAGGACGTGTTGCCGACGTGGAGATGTTGCGGCGGTCATGCGATGGCGACGACCGGCCGATCGTCGTTGAGCCGCGCGTGAACCTGCTGGGCGCTCGGAATGCCATTTGGGCCGGGCGCTTCGACCGCAAAGCTCGCCACGCAGTTGGCGTAGCGCGCCGCGGAGATTGGACTGCCGTTTTCCAAGAGGCGAATCAAAAAGGCCGCGGCAAAGACGTCACCGGCCCCAGTGGCGTCGACTTCCACCGCTGGAAAGGCGGGAACGTGCCAGCCTTTGCCGTTTTCAAAGACCGTACAGCCACTTGCCCCCTGGGTGACCGCTAGTATCGGCACCAGGCTGGCAAATCGACGTAGTATGTCCCAATCGCGGCCGACGTCTTCTTCACTCAAAATAGCCGCGCCGACCGCCGGGAGAATAACTTCGGCCTCGTCCCAGGGACGACTGCTCACGATCCCCGCGGCGTCCCACCGACGCATCCAGCCCTGGGGAGTGACGCCGATCAGATCTACCTTTGACAGGGCCGACAAGATGTCCACGCCAAGCTCATTGTCAAGCGGAGCCAGGTGTGCAATTGGGACCGATCGCCAGGTATTGGGGATCAGCTCAGGTCCGAGGGGGTCGGCAATCGCTCGAATCCATTGAGTGCGCTTCCCATCGTGGTATTGGTTTTCAAAAGTGGTTGTCGCAGCCGCCGGCTTCAGGTGATAGGCAAGACCGGGGAGTGCAACGCGCAGGTCAAGATCTGGTCCGGCACTCGTCACTACTCCGACCGTTCGCCCCAGGGCAGCCGCGGTTAACCCAGCGTAGGTGACCGTGCCGCCAACGACGTAGCCGCCAGGTACCACGTCACGGGTAATGTGACCAATCACTACATAATCGGGAGTCACGATGCCGGTTCCCGCGGCGGACTCGATCAACGTTTCGGCGAGATCACGACCCGACGTTGATCACCTTCGCCAGTGCTGGCGGTGGTAACGGCGGGATGATTCTGAAGCGCAACGTGGATCACGCGCCGCTCATTCGGTGGCATTGCTTCGAGGGCCATCGGTTGGCGGGTTTCTTGAACCCGGCCGGCCACGCGTTGAGCGAGACTACGCAGTGAGACCTCGCGCCGACTGCGATATCCCTCGACGTCAACCAGAACTTTGGTCCACTTGCCGACCTTTTTGGCGACGATCAGCGTGGTCATGAACTGGATTGCGCTCAAGGTCTCGCCACGTCGGCCGATCAAGATGCCAACGTCCTCGGCTCCTTCGACGTCGAGCGCAACCCCAAATCCCTCGTCGAATGCCTCTGCCGGAGGTGGTTTGATCGCGACTTCCGCCGAAACACGCATGCCGGCGAGCAAGTTCTCGAGGACACCACGGGCGATCTCGGCCGTGGCGTTTGTCGATCCCGCGCTCGCGACCGAGTCTGTCGAGGCAGGAGGAGGAGAAGCGACTGGCTCGCGCACCGAGACCAGGATGCGGGCTTCCTCACCTCCAATTCCGAGAATGCCACGACTTCCTTCCGAAAGCACCGAGATGTCGACTTCCTCGCGAGACTTTCCGAGTCTTGCCAGCGCCTTTTCAATCGCCTCGTTAACGGACCGGGCGGTGATTTCAAGACTCTCCACTTTCAAATCCTCCTCATTCACGGGGGGGCTTCATTTCCGTCGCTTCTTGGCTTTCCGGGGTGCGTTTGGCGCCGCGACCGCGGACGACGCGACAGCGCCGTTGTTCGTCCCGTTGCTCGCCCCGACCGTCGGACGCTGCGCTGACTCTCGGATAGCCCGCGGTGCAGTGGTGGCGAGAGCCGGAGCGCGCCGGCCCGGTAGGACCGATCCCCAGCCATAAATGAAGGACTGTTGAACCAACGTAAAGACGTTCGACGCGACCCAGTACAGAACGAGGCCAGCCGGCATTCGAAAGGCGATGAAAATGTACATTATCGGCATGAATTGCATCGCCTGGCTCATCGTTTGCTGCTGCGGATCGGTGGAATTCACTTGCATCATCCGCTGTACGATGAACTGCGATGCCCCCGACAGGATTGCCAATAAGTATGGAATGCCTTCCGGCTGGGCGAGGTTCGGAATCCAGAGAAATCGGCTTGCGAAATCCGGGTTTTGAGCGAGAAGAAAGAGCGCCTGGTACAGTCCGATCCAGATTGGAAGCTGGATGAGCATTGGCAAACAGCCTGCCATCGGATTAACCCGATTCTCTTTGTACAGGCGCATCTGCTCCTGCATCATCTTCTCTTTGTCTTTGCCGTGGATCTTCTTAAGCTCGTTGAGTTCTGGCTGCAGCACCTGCATGGCGCGCGACGACCGAATTTGCTGCAGAGTCAGAGGCCAAAAGATGAGCTTGACCACGACGGTAAAGAGAATGATTGTCAGGCCCCAGCTCGGTATCCCCAGGCTACCGAGAAAATGGTAAAGGATTTGCAGGGCCACCATCATCGGGCCGGCCAGGGCGTCGCGCATC
>DATLSK010000035.1:0-5053 GCA_035534155.1 Chloroflexota bacterium
TATAGCGAGCTACTGACGGCAAATCGGTTCTCTCCTGCCGCGGCAGCATCGGCCGTCGAGCGGATTCATCGGTCGGCGCTGGATCTTTCTCGGATGGTGGATGACTTGCTGGATATTACGCGGCTGAATGCTGGCCGTTTCCAGCTTAAGTTGGACAGGTTTGACATCAACCTGCTCGTGAGGCACGCGGTAGAGACGACGAGCGTGGTGAGTGCTCGGCACCAGCTAAGCATTGAAGCCCCGAGTGAGCCGCTTTGGGCGGTGGTGGATCAACTGCGAATCGGCGAAGTGCTCAACAATCTCATTGGCAACGCCGTTCGTTACTCTCCGGATGGGGGCGTCGTAACGATCCGAGTACGTGGCAACGATGACGTGGTGACGATTGCCGTTGTAGACCGGGGAGTCGGGATACCTCACGAAGAGCAGTCGCACATCTTCGACCGTTTTTACCGTGGATCCAATGTGAAAGACGTGGTGTCGGGAACTGGACTGGGGTTGGCAATCTGCCGAGGGCTCGTGCAAGCGCATGGCGGGCAGATCTGGGTAGAGTCGGAAGGTCGTGGGCACGGAAGCCAATTCAGCTTCGTAATTCCCCGATTCAATGGCGAAAATCAAACGCCATCTGATGGGGCCGTAGCGCCGTGAAGTCATGGTGGATTGCGCGGGACGAGGATTTGTCAGATACTCGATACTGACGCACAAACACGATCGCTGGAGGATTGATGCTCGACCGCGCCAAGAATTTTCTGCCAAGTGTGTTGGAAACGATTGGGAACACGCCGCTGGTCGCTCTCGACAGGATCGTCGCCGACCGACCGGGTCGAGTTTTGTTGAAGCTCGAGTACTTCAGCCCCGGTTACAGCATCAAGGATCGTATCGCGCTCAAGATCATTGAAGATGCCGAACGCTCGGGAGCCCTAAAGCCGGGCGGGACCGTCGTCGAGCTTACGAGCGGGAACACCGGAACCGGATTAGCGGTCGTTTGTGCCGTCAAAGGCTATCACCTGATCGCGGTCATGTCTGAAGGCAACAGCGTGGAGCGGCGTCGCATGCTCGAAGCTTTTGGCGCGCGGGTTGAGCTGGTTCCCCAGGCCGGCGACGCTTGCCCCGGGCAGGTTTCAAAGGAAGACCTCGATCTGGTCGAGCAACGGACGATTGAGCTAACCCGCGAGCTAGGGGCGTTTCGGGCCGATCAGTTTCATAACCTCAGTAACGTCCAGGCCCATGAGCTCGCGACTGGCTCGGAGATCTGGGAGCAAACCCAGGGCAATGTCGCGGCTTTCGTGGGAACAGTGGGCACGGCCGGCACGTTCATGGGGGTCGCCCGAGCGCTCAAAGGGCGAAATCCGGCGATCAAGACCTACGCGGTCGAGCCCGCCACGGCACCTATTCTGGCTGGCGGTACCGTGATAAGCACGCGTCACAAGATTCAGGGGGCAGGTTACGCTCAGGTCCCACCTCTATGGGACAGCGCTTTTTGTGACGGCTTTATTGGCATCAGCGATGACGAGACGATCGAGACCGCCCGACAGCTCGCGCGGCAGGAAGGAATCTTTGGCGGTTTCTCGACCGGAGCGAACGTCGCGGCGGCGCTCCGCATCGCGGAATCAGTTACGCCCGGCGCGCTCATCGTCACGACCGCGAACGATTCTGGACTGAAATATCTCAGCACGGATCTGTTCCCGTAAGCCACGGCTGACTCGCGCCGAGGCGCGGAGACACCGAGAAGGTCCTGTTCTGTCTTCTCGGCGTCTCCGCGCCTCGGCGCGAGAACAACCTTAGGATCTGTGCTTACGGCTCGTGCGCAGCGGACTGCACTGCGATTTTTCCGTTGGCCGACCCGTTGAGCGGGCCACCGATGCGCTCGAGGCGAACTGAAATGCCCTTGAGCGATGGCGACCCCTCGCGCAGGTCGTCCAGGCTTGTCAGGCGCCGGATTGGGCTATCGCTGTAGTTCACGTAGGCATAGAGCTGGCCCGACCGCACCTTGCGGGTGATCTCGGCGATGAGCTCGAGACTGCCATGTTCAGAGGTAATGCGGATCTGATCGCCTTCTTGAATACCTTGCGCCGCGGCGTCGGCCGGATTGATCTCAGCGTACGGCTGACCTTTCATTTGACTAAGGCGACGCGAGTGCTCGGTGACCACGCCGGTGCTGAAATACACGCTGCGTCCGGGGGAGACGAGCATGGGAAACCGCGGATCCGCAGACCGTGGTTGCAAGCGAGTCGGTACTAATTGCGCCTTGCGCTCGGTAAATCCGTCGGCGAAAAGATAGGGCGTCCCCGGATGATCGGCGGTTGGGCATGGCCATTGAATGCCGCCATTCTCAATCTTCTCGAAGCTGATTCCGCCGTAAAACGGCACGACCGAGGCAACTTCCGCGAGAATTTCCCCGGGACCACTGTAGTTGAATTGAGATTGCTTGCCCAGGCGTTGGGCGGTTCGCTTTGCGAGCTCAGTGAAGATGTGCCAATCCGGTCGGCTCACGCCAACCGGTGGAACGACCGTTCGTACCCGTTGGACCCGGCGTTCCAAATTGGTGAATGTCCCATCTTTCTCGGCCGTGGTAGCGGCGGCGAAGACGACATCGGCCATGCGAGTGGTATCGGTCGGGAAAACGTCGGAAACCGCGAGGAACTCGAGGTTCCGTAGGGCTTGTCCTACTTCGTCATTCCCCGGTGCCGCGCCCACTGGATTCGCGCCAACGACGACGAGCGCTTTCAGCTTGCCGTCGCGCGCCGATTCGATCAGCTCGAGGTATCGGTGGCCAGGAGCGGTGGGCACGTCAGCTGCCCATGCTTCGGACAAGCGCGCCGTTCCCGCACGATCGCCGACCGGTACGTAGCCAGGCAAGAAGTCTGGCAGGACGCCAACGTCCGCGGCGCCCTGGTTATTGCTTTGCTCGGCCAACGGACAGATGCCGGCCCCTTGCTTTCCGATCATGCCAGTGAGGAGCGCCAGGTTTGCCAGGGCCTGGACGCCGGCCTCGGCCTGGCGTTGCTGCAGCAAGCCACCGGCGTACAAAATTGCCGAGTTCTTCGTCGTCGGTCGTTGACCGGGGGTGACGAAGAGGCCGAACCAGGAGTCAGGAATTGGGTAATGCTTGTCGGCGCCGCCGCTTGCATAGAGATGAGCGGCCTTCCGTAGCTCGTCGGGCGACACACCGGCTTGCGCCGCGTACTCTTCGACGCTGCGCTCGTTGATCTGAGCCGCGACCTCGTCGTATCCTTCGCAATTGTTTGTGACGAAGTCATGGTTCACGAGCTGATCGTCCAGGATCACCCGAAGCATGCCGTTGATCGCCGCGAGGTCGGTGCCCGGCTTGATTCGAAGCCAAGCCGACGCGAAGCGAGCGACGCTACTCTCACGTGGATCGATCAAGATCAAGCGGGCGCCCTTACGAACCGCGCGCTGAACCTTGAAGAACAGGACCGGGTGACTTTCCATCGTGTTCGAACCGACGACCAGAATGCACCCGGCGTGCTCGAGGTCGGCGGTGGGCATCGTCATCGCCGGCAGGCCGATAGCTCGGCTCAACGCGCTAACCGTCGGGGTCTGGTAAAGCTGTCCCGACGGATAGTCAACGTTGTTCGTGCCAATGACGGCGCGAGCGAATTTCTGGACCAGGTAAGCTTCTTCGGTGGTAATCTTCCCGGAGCCGATCACGCCAACGGCGTCCGAGCCATATTTTTTGACAATCGCCGCGAGCTGATCGGCAGCGCGGTCGAGTGCTTCATCCCAGGTCGTTTCGACCTGATCGTCATTCAGGCGAACCAGTGGAGCTTTCAGTCGTTCGCGACTGGCGGTGTAATCGTAGCCAAATTGGCCACGCACGCACAGGTAACCAGCACTGGCCTTGTCTTCGACGTCGGGCGACGCGCTGATCAATCGTCCGCCTTTCACGTTGAGGAATAAGCTGCAACCGACGCCGCAATGTGAGCAGGTCGTCGGAACCCCGTACTCGGGTATACGACCGAAGGTGACATCGGCCTTCATCAGCGCGCCGGTTGGGCAGACGACCGCGCAAGCACCACAATAAATGCATGGTGAATCGGTGAGCTTGCGGTCGAACTGGACGCTGATGCTGGAATTGGGACCTCGTCGGGCGAGGTCGATGGCCGAGGCGCCGATAATCTCGTCGCAGACCCGCGTGCAGCGCGCGCAGAAGATGCAGTAGTCGGGATACAGCTCGATGAACGGATTCGAGCGTTCCGGCAGAGTCGAGCGACGCTGATTATAGAAGCGCTGGCTGCGCCAGCCAGTGAAGTCTACGACGCGTTGCAGCTCGCACTGTTTGTTGCGCGGGCAGGTGACGCAGCGGTCGGTGACGAGGTCGTCGCGTTGGCAAACGACGAATGGCGGACAGCGCTCCATGCGTGGGCAGTTCAAGCAGCGGTCCGGGTGGTCGGAGAGGAGAACTTCCATCACCCCGAGTCGATGCTCGCGTAGCTGAGGCGTGTCAGTGTGGACGACCATACCGTCACGGCACTGGACAGTACACGACGTCTCAATACCGCGTGCGTTTTCGACCTCGATCAGACACATCCGACAGCCGGCAAATGGCGCCAGATCCCGGTAGTCGCAGAGGTGAGGAATATAGATGCCGGCCGCGATCGATGCCCGAAGCACGGTCGTGCCGCGGGGAACCGTCACCGATTTGCCGTCGATCGTCAGTGTCAACATCTGCGGTGCAGGCGGCCGGGCGCGCGCCGTGTCCTTCACGTCAGTACTCATTTAGGATACTCCCACCGGTACACGCGTCTCCACGAGCGCTTCGCAAAAGCCAGCCGGACAGCGCTTATCGTGAATGTGTGCCTCAAACTCTTCGCGGAAGATGTTCATTGCCCCGACCGCTGGCACCGGAGCGGCCTGCCCCAGGCCGCATAGGGTCGTTTGCTCCATCAGCGGTCCCAGCCAGGCCAGGGCTTCAAGGTCACCCGCACGCCCATGACCATTGCACATGCGCGTGAGGATGTCGGTCAGACGCATCGTCCCAACGCGACAGGTGATGCAGCGGCTGCAGGATTCGAGCTCATTGAAGTTGACCAGA
>DATLSK010000036.1:0-9634 GCA_035534155.1 Chloroflexota bacterium
TTCACCCCCGAAGGATCGTCCCCGCCGGCGATGCTGATTCGCCAACAGGCAAGGTCATCCGGCACACGCTGAACCAGAGACCAACCCAGCCAAGAGAGCCATGTCCGCGATCGACTAGTCAGGCGAGCTGCCGGCGTGGCCACCCTTCCCACTTAACTGTAACCGGCCAGGCACGCGGATTACCTCAGCCATCCGGTCCGGGATTCGGCGACACATCTTTGGACAACTTGCCCAAACTCCGACTCATTCCGGCCCGATGAGCGGCTTTTATGCGTCTTTTTTACGTTCGCCCGGCCCGCTCTGAGGCTCTCATTTGGGAGTCGTCTCGACTTTTTGAACAATTTGCACAAGTCCCTTCGCTGATCTTCCGGATCAGAACACCGTAGAACGTCCTCGCTTGCTTCTTTAAGCTGGTCATGGAATCACTGCCACGCCGAACGTTGAGGAGAACCAACAATGCCTGAACAACCTCAGTCCATTGCCGAAGCGGCGCAGTGGCTACGCTCCGGACGCATCACCTCGGTGGCCTTGACCGAGGAATCGCTGACGCGGAGTCACGCCGCCCAGGGGACGCTCGCCGCGTTCATCAAGATCAACGATGCTCCGGCCCTCGCCGCCGCGCGTCAGGCCGACAGCGAGCTAGCCGCGGGGATTGACCGCGGTCCGTTACACGGAATTCCGATCGCGGTCAAAGACATCATCGCGACCGCGGATGCTCCCACCACGGCAAATAGCCGGGTACTGGATCCGGCCTGGGGACAGCGCGACGATGCGACCGTCACCCGCAAGCTGCGCGAAGCCGGCGCCGTCATCATGGGCAAGCTCGGTTTGCACGAGTTTGCGATCGGCTGGCCGGATCCGGCGACTGGCTTTCGCATTCCGAAGAATCCTTGGGATCTGACCCGCACCCCCGGAGGATCAAGCTCCGGCACCGGCGCGGCGGTCGGCGCTGGTCTCGTTTTCGGGGGTCTTGGCACCGACACCGGGGGCTCGATTCGGGGACCTTCGGCCTACTGCGGCCTCGCCGGCATCAAACCAACTTTCGGGCGCGTGAGCAAGGACGGCTGTGTCCCGTTGGGTTACAGCCTGGACAACATCGGCCCCATGACTCGCACCGTTCGTGATTGCGCCACGATGCTTCAGGCGATCGCCGGCTACGACCCTGCCGACCCGTGCACGGTAGCCGTGCCGGTGCCGGACATGACCGCCGACATGACCGGCTCGCTTGAGAACGTGCGCCTTGGCGTGCCCCGGGACTATTTCTTTACCGTCTCGGAGCTCGATGCCCAGGTGAAGGATGCGGTGCTCCTGGCGATCGATCAAATGCAGGCGGCCGGGGCGACGATCGTTGACGTCACGATTCCCCACGCGGCCGAGGCACGGCTAGCCCAGCGCGTCACGATGCTCAGCGAGGCGTACGCCTACCACGAGCCAACCCTGCAGAGCTGCCCGGAACTGTACGGCAAGTTTACCCGTCAGACCATTCAGCAGGGCGCATTCTACACCGCCGCGGACTACGTTCAGTCCCAACGCCTCCGGTCGTTGATCAAAGCGGAATGCGCCGAGGCTTTAGCCGATGTCGACGTGCTGATCACGCCGACCATGCTGAACGTGGCGCCGACGTTCGCCGGTTACAACCCAGAAGCGATGCTCAGCAGTCCGACCTTCACCGGTATCTGGAATCTCACCGGCCTGCCGGCTTTGAGCGTCCTCAGCGGCTTCTCCGGCGACGGTCTTCCGATCGGGATGCAAATCATCGGCAAGCCGTTTGCCGAGCCAACCGTCTTCAAAGTCGGCGACGCCTATCAGCAAATCACCGATTGGCACACCCGTGTGCCAAGTTCGGAAAAGGAGATTCAGCTCGTATGAATACGTCCAACGGAACACCAGTATCGCCGGAGCTAGCTGCCGCGGCCGAGGTGGATTTCGTTCTGCGTCGGACCGGTCTCCCGCTCACGCCCGAAGAATACGAACGTTTCGTCAGGTTGTATCCGGTCCTCCTGAGTCAGATGCAACAACTCAGAGTACCGGAGATTCGCTACGGCGAACCAGCCCTGATCTATCCCGCGACGATCGACCGCTGAATCGGCGGAACGAGAGGAGACAGACCTGATGGACTTGACCCAGCTCAAAGTGCTCGACCGCCTACTTTGCCAGAACGACTACAGTGACGAAGTGTTCGCCGGGATGCTGCCATTTGTCACGGCATACGTTGAGTCGCTGCCGCGCTTACGCGAGATTCCACTTGGCGAGGTGGCGTCGGCCACGGTCATGCTCGCGGGAGGAAAGCGATGAACCACGCCGAAATCCGAGCGCTCTCGCTGGTCGCGGTCCGAGACGCGATCCAGGCCGGAGAACTGACGTCGGAAGCCGTCACCGCGGCAGCAATCGAACAGGCCGAGCGTTTCGATCGTGATTTTGCGCTCTTCATCACTTTTACACCTGACTTGGCGCTCGAGAAAGCCCGAGAAGCGGACAAGACCCGGGCCGCGGGAAAACGTCTCCCTCCACTGCACGGCGTACCGATCACGGTAAAGGACAATATCGATACCGCCGGCCTCCGCACGACCGGAGGCGCGCGCGTTTTCGCGAATCGGGTACCTTCCGAGGACGCGACGGTTGTCCAGAAACTGCAAGCGGCCGGCGCGATCTCGCTCGGTAAGACCAATTTGCACGAGATGGCACTCGGTGGCACCACGACGAACCCCCACTATGGAGCGTGCCGTAACCCCTGGTCCCGAGACCGTATTCCGGGCGGGTCGAGTGGCGGCGCCGCCGCCTGCGAATCACTGCAGATTGGCTACGCTGCCCTGGGCACCGATTCCGGCGGATCGGTTCGGATGCCGGCCGGGCTCTGCGGCCTCGTCGGCCTCAAGCAAACCCATGGCATCGTCAGCCTAACCGGCTGTATGCCGACCGGCACTCGGAGCACCGACCACATCGGGCCGTTGACGCGGTCGGTGGCCGACGCGGCGCTGATGCTCTCGCTGATGCAGGGATACGATTCGAGCGATCCCGACTCGACGCCCCACATGCCAGAGACTTGCCGACCAATTGAGTCACTGTCTGGCCTGAAGATTGGCATCCCGACGAGCTACTTCTGGGACGATCTCGACGACGAGGTCGAGCAGATCTGCCGTCGCACCGTGGCGATCCTCGAAGAGGCTGGCGCTCAGATCGTTCCAGTCAAGATCGAGACGATCGACCTGCTCACCCTTTCGCGGCGGGCCGGTATGGCCGAAGCCTACGTCTTCCACGAGCCCTACTTGCGCGATCACTTCGCCGACTACGGAGAAGACATCCGCTACCGTCTTCTCGCCGGCCAGTACGTGCTGGCAGCCGATTATATCCGGGCGACGAGGGTTCGACGACTCTTCATGGAAGAGGTCAGCCGCGTGCTGAGCAGCGTCGACGTGCTCGCCATGCCGACCTTGCCAATACCAGCCCCGCCGATCGGCAGCAAAACGGTCGTAATCAAAGGCAAGGAAGTTCAGATTTCGTCCGGAGGTGGTTCAACACTCGGACAAAATACGATGCCCTTCAATCAGGCTGGAGTCCCGGCGATTACCCTCCCGGTCGGCTGCACGACGGACGGTCTGCCCGTTGGGCTTCAGCTCGTGTCGGGCGCGTTTCTCGATCTCAAATTGCTCGCCATCGCCGCGTTGGTCGAAAAGTCGATGCAGTTCGACACGACCCCGCCGATTTTGAAGACATTGGAGGCCGTCGCATGATCGCCGCACTACCGAATCCTTGGAAGACCGAAGAAAAAACGACGCCGCTGATCCGCATCGATCCCATCGCGAATGGACCATTGCTCGAGATCGATCGACTTTCCGTCGAGTTCAAAACGCGGCAGGGAGCGCTTCGCCCGGTGAACGACGTCTCGCTTCGCCTGAAAAGCGGTCGCGTCCTGGCGGTCCTCGGAGAATCCGGCTCGGGAAAGAGCATGCTTTTACGGACGATCCTTGGCATCCAGGCTCCGACCGCCCAGGTTTCCGGCGAGGTTCGCATGCGCGGCGTCAACCTGCTCGGACTTTCTCCGAAAGAACGAGAGCAAATCCGCGGCTCGTGGCTCTCCATGGTTTTTCAGAACCCGATGACGGCGCTCGATCCCGTCTTTACGGTTGAGGAACAGATCGTCGAGACACTGCGTCGGCACGGGCCGTTGTCGCGCTCGGCCGCACGAGACCGAGCGCTTGAGCTCCTGCAGCTCGTCCACATCCCGTCCCCGGAACAGCGGCTGAAAGCCTACCCGTTTGAGCTAAGCGGAGGCATGCGTCAGCGAATCGTCATCGCGATGTCGCTCGCCTGCAATCCGAGCTTGCTCCTCGCCGACGAGCCGACCACCGCGCTCGACGTGACCGTGCAGGCTCGGGTGCTCGACCTGCTTCGCGAGCTCCAGCATGAGCTGAACATGAGCATGATCATCGTGACCCACGATGTCGGGGTCGCGGCGGCCATCGCCGACGACGTCGCCGTGATGTACGCGGGACGCATCGTCGAGACCGGTCCCGTCCGGACGATCCTGCGCGAGCCACGGCATCCCTATACCCGGGGTCTTTTGCAAGCAAACGTTCGCCCCGGGCAGACCGAGCGTCCCGAGGCAATTCCCGGCGCGCCACCAAACCTGGCACGCCTCCCCAGTGGCTGCTCGTTCGCACCGCGCTGTTCGCAGGCCAGTGACGCTTGCTGGTCCGCGATGCCGGAACTACATTCGGTGGGGCTGGCACACCAGGCCCGCTGCTGCCAGCTCTCTCATTTGCGCGACGAACCGGCCGCAACCGCTGCAAGCTGACGTTAGCGCGACCAGAGCGTTCGATGAGATCGTGTCGTAAGGAAGGTAATCACATGAACCGACGAACACTCCTCCAGTTCACGGTGCAAGGGGCCATTTTAGCTCCGGCCGCCTCACTCCTGATGGCAGCCTGCAGCTCAGTGGCGTCGCCCGCGCCGACGGCCGCGCCAGCTACCGGCGCCAGCCCAGCCGCCAGCCCCGCGGCCGCTCTGAACGGCACCGGCGGTACGCTGGTGATTGGAATGACCGCCGGTAATATTCCCTACCCGAACACCCCACCCAATGAAGGAGCCGAAGGCAGTCGCTTCGTTGGTTACAACATCTACGATGCGCTCACTCGCCTGAACGTCGAGCAAGGGAACACCACACCGGTTCCCTCCCCCGGTCTGGCCGAAAGCTGGAAAACCGCCAGTGACAACCTTACCTGGACGTTCCAACTCCGCAAAGGCGTGAAATTTCACGACGGAACCGACTTCAACGCCGACGCGGTCGTGTTCCAGCTCAACCGACTGACCAAGAAAGACTTCGCGTTTTTCGATCCACTCCAGGCCGCCGCGACGGCATCGTTCACGATGATGATTGACACCTACCAGGCAGTCGATCCCCAATCGATCCAAATCAAAACGAAATCTCCGTACTCATTCTTGCTCTGGGATCTTTTGCTGGTCATGATCCCCAGCCCGACGGCAGTTCAGAAGTACGGAACCAAGGATTACGTCAACCATCCAATCGGCACCGGTCCCTTCTTTGTGACGAAATACGTCGACGGTCAAATCATGGAACTAGCGCCAAACCCCACCTACTGGCGCGGCAAAGCAAAGCTTGACAAAATGATTCTCCGCCCGATGCCGGATCCGGCCTCTCGCCTCGCGGCGCTCCAATCTGGCGACATCAATTGGGCGGAGGTTCCGCCGCCCGACTCACTGGCCCAGCTCAAAACCCAGGGCTACAACATCCTGCTCAAGACCTATCCCCACAGTATCGTTCTGGACTATAACTTGAGCAAACCGCCGTTCAATAACGTAAAAGCACGGGTCGCGCTCCAGTACGCGATCGATCGCAATCGCATGTGCAACGACCTGCTCGACAAAGCCTGCTCCCCGGCCTATCAGTGGATGTACACTGGCCACCCCTGGTACGATCCGACCGTTGGCGACAAGTACCAGTACAATCCTGCCAAGGCAAAGCAGCTCCTGACTGAAGCTGGCTATCCGAATGGCTTCAAGATCAACGTGGCCTACCCGACCGGCGGCTCCGGCAACATGTGGCCCGGGCCGATGATGGAGCTCGTGCAGTCAAATTTCAAAGATGTCGGCGTCACCATGACGATGGCCCCGCTCGAGTGGAACGACATCTTGACAATTTATCGAGCCGGCTTCGCCACTCCGGAAAATCAGAAGTACGACGCCATGTACTTTTCGCCGAACACCTCAACGCCACCGTCGCTCCTGGGCTTTGCAACCTCGCGCATCCAGCCCAACGGCTGCTGCAACGTGACCGGCTATTCGAATCCGAAGGTCGACGCGTTGTTCCAAAAGGCAGAGAGTGAGTTCGACACGAAAAAGCAAGACGCATTGCTCCAACAGGCAATGGGCCTCGTGACCGATGATTCTCCGGTTGCCTTCGTCGTCCACGACTTGAACCTGCGCGTCCTCTCACCCAAAGTCAACGGCTTTATCCAGCCGATGTCCTGGTATTGCGATTTCCTCAACGTCTGGGTCAGTAAGTAGTCTGGCAGGCGGACCAAACCAGAAGGTGAGGCATATCGATGTTAGCAGTCATTGGGAAGAGACTGGCCATGGCGGTCCCGTCGCTATTTGGCGTCTCGATCGTGATCTTTCTCTTATTGAACGTTCTGCCCGGCGATCCATTAGCCGGCCTGCTGGCGCCAGACGCGACCCCGGCGGATCGCGCCGCGCTCGCCAAACAGCTTGGGCTCGACGCCCCGCTCCCGGTCCAATATGTGACCTGGTTGACAAAGCTCGCCCACGGCGACCTGGGCCAATCGTTTTCCCGGCAGCGCCCGGTCGCCGAGCTCGTGGGTACCGCGTTCACCAACACGCTTGTTCTCGCGCTCGCCGCGGCAGCACTCGGGCTGACCATCGGCATGACCATGGGAATCATCGCCGCTTTGCGAACCGGTAGTCCCGTCGATCAGTTGATCTCGATTCTGAGCATGATGGGACTGAGCGTGCCATCGTACTGGCTCGCGGTCCTGCTGATCATCATTTTCTCGGCAACGTTGCGGTGGTTGCCGTCGGCCGGCATGCACGGGATCAACGGCGGCACGATCGACTTTCTGAAGCATCTGATCATGCCCGCCATCGCCACTTCCGCGGTTACCGTCGGTATGGTCGCGAAGACGACCCGGGCAAGCTTGATCGAGACGTTCGGTCACGATTTCGTTTTGACCCTCCGCGCCAAAGGCTTGAGCGGCTGGCGGGTGCTGGAGCACGTCGTGAAAAACGCCGCGCCACCGATCATGACGATGGCTGGCCTGCAGGTGGGCTATCTCCTCGGCGGCTCGGTCCTCGTCGAGACCATCTTTTCCTGGCCGGGCCTGGGCCAGCTCATCTTCCAATCAATTCAATCGCGCGACCTCCGAGTGACCCAGGCGGCAGTTTTGGTCATCGCGGTCACGTTCGTTTTGACCAACCTGGCCGTTGACATTCTGCAGACTCTCGTCAATCCGCAGTTGCGAAGGGCAGGGTAACCAACCATGCAGGACACGATTCCTTTGACTCTCGTTCCGTCACGGGAGAGCGAAGCCGTCGTCGCGCCCCACTCGTATTACGACGAAGTGTGGCAGCGCTTTCGCCAGGACCGGACCGCCGTCGTTTCACTCGGCGTGCTCGTTCTCATCGTCGTCTGCGCCGCGGCGGCCCCCCTGCTCACGAGTCACGATCCATTGCAGGGTGACATCGCCCATCGCTTACTCTCGATCGGCACGGCTGGGCACATCCTGGGCACCGACGAGCAGGGCCGAGACATGCTGGCACGGCTGCTCTACGGCGCTCGCCTTTCGCTACTGGCCGGCATCGTCCCGGTCTTCCTCGCGACGATCATCGGAACGGCAATCGGCACCGTCTCAGGCTACGCCGGTCGTGTCATCGGCGCGGTGCTGATGCGCATTATGGACGTCTGCTACGCTTTTCCGGCGATCCTCCTCGCCATTGCCATGGTTGCCTCACTCGGGGCAGGCGTCGCGAACTCGATCCTCGCGCTCAGCATCGTCTTCATTCCGCCAATTGCTCGGGTCGCCGAATCGGCCACGCGCCAAATCGTCGTTCAGGAATACATCGAGGCAGCACGGGTCAGTGGCGCTTCCACTTTCCTGGTCATCGTCGACCAGCTACTGCCCAACGTCTTTAGTCCGATCTTTGTCTACGCGTCAGGCCTGGTCGGCTTGAGCATCGTCGCGGCGTCCGGGCTGAGCTACCTTGGACTGGGCGCGGCTCCGCCGACACCCGAATGGGGCGCGATGCTGAACAGCCTGCAAGCTTCGATCTACGTCCAACCGGTCGTCGTGGCCTTACCAGGCTTCTTCATTTTCGTCACCTCAGTTGCGTTCAACGTCCTGAGCAACACTTTGCGCGATGCTCTTGACGTCAAAGGCACAACCAGGAACTAATCCGGAGGAAAAGATGATCGACCTGACCGAAACTGGACCGGCACCGTTCGCCGAGTCGACGCCCTTTCTCTCGGTCCGCAACCTGCGCAAGCAATTTCCGGTCAAGCTAGGCTTTCGGAAGACCGGCTACGTCTCGGCGGTCGACGACGTATCTTTTGACGTGATGAAAGGCGAAACACTGGGAATCGTCGGTGAGTCGGGATGTGGCAAATCAACCACGGCTCGCCTGCTGCTGCGGCTGATCGAGCCCGACGATGGTCAAGTCAGCTTCGACGGCCGGGACATTCGCGGGGGCGGACGGGATGAAGTTAGGCTCCTCCGTCGCGGGATCCAGATGGTGTTTCAAGATCCGTACACCTCGGTGAACCCACGGATGTCCATTGGCGACAACGTCGCCTTTCCGATGAAGGCGCACGGGATTGGCAAGAACGAAAGGCACGAACGAACCGAGGTGCTGCTCGAGCAGGTCGGGTTGCATCGCCATCACGCGTCTTACTTTCCTCACCAAATGAGCGGAGGTCAGCTTCAACGCGTCAACATCGCCCGGGCGCTCGCGCTCCAGCCGCGGCTCGTGATCTGCGATGAGCCAGTCTCGGCCCTCGACAAATCGATCCAGGCCCAGGTACTCAACTTACTGAAGGACCTGCAGGAGCAGCTCCAGCTCACCTATCTGTTTATCAGCCACGACCTGAACGTCGTCGAGTACATGAGCGACCACGTCCTGGTGATGTACCTGGGGCACGTCGTCGAAGCCTGCTCGTCCGAGGCTCTTTACCGCGAACCCTTACACCCGTATTCGCAGGTGCTGCTTTCGTCAATACCAAAGGTCGACGCCGAGGCAAGAGAACCGGTCGCGTCGCTGAGTGGCGACATTCCGAGCCCGCTCAATCCGCCGTCCGGTTGCCGTTTCCGCACCCGCTGCCCTTTCGCTATGGACATCTGCGCCAAAGAACGACCGATCATGCGCCAGCCAGAACCGGGCCACGGGGTTGCCTGTCACTTGTATGACACGGTCCCCGCCACCAGATCGGCTTGACACGCCCGAGGAATCGGTGATTACCGCGCCAACGCTCCCATCGGATCCCAGGCCGGCAGGACGATTGGCGCGCGGTCGAAGGCGGCTTGGAGCGCTGGCGGCAGATAGCTCTTCCGGGCGGCGATCTCGAAGGTATACTCATCGAACCAGTTATCGTTCATGGTGTAGAAGC
>DATLSK010000037.1:0-12865 GCA_035534155.1 Chloroflexota bacterium
GAATCGATCCCCAAATGGATGATATTTGGCTTCCGGTTTCTCCGTCGCCCTGGCACAATTCCCTCCCCATGAAGTTCCCGGCGCCCGCTTTGACCGCCCCCGTCAGGCGGTTACCGGCTGCACGCTACTGGTGCGGTCGGCTGCGGATACCGTGGCACCTTTTCATTGCCGCGAGTATAATCATTGGACGCGCGTCCGGACAAGGGAGGGCCTCAGGCAAGATCCTCGAACGTGAGGTAGGCACCAACGAGGTGACTGGTGCTCGGCCGGTCAGAGCAGTTGGTATAGTCGACGAAGAAGATGCGACCATCCGGCAAGGTGAGCCAGGACGAGTAACCGTTGTCCGGCCAGGGTTCCTGGAACGGCACGTTCGCATGGATCTGAATCAGTCGTCGACGCTGGTAATCGTCGGGCCAAGTGCCGGACGAAGCGTTCCACGACCAGCCAAATTCTGGCTGACTCCAATTTGGTAACCAAGCTCGCGCTCGAGGTCTCCGCACCAGGCATAGGTACCCAAGCCACCGTTCACGTTTCGGAAGGTGACCAGAGTTCGACCGTCAGGCAACTGCTTCGCATAGGGTCGGTGACCGGCGAATGGGGGTGTTGCGCATCACTTCGAGTACGCGCCCTCGGGCCGACGGAACAACATCCTACCCCTTAACCGAGCCAATCAGTGCGCCTTTCACAAAGTACTTCTGGATGAATGGGTAGACGACCAGGATCGGCACCGTGGAGATAACGATCATCGCCGCGTCGAGCACCGGCCCCGGTGGAACGGCGCGAGGATCGGCGTTGGCGAGGGCCGGATCCTGAATTTGGGACTGGAATACCTGCGACTGGTCGAGAAGGCTACGCAAGATAACCTGTATCGGCATCTTGTCCTGGTCTCGGATGAAAATCGCGGCGTCAAACCACGAGTTCCAGTGCCAGACGGCATAGAACAAGCCAATCGTCGCGATCGATGGCAGCGAAAGAGGGAGAACAATTTTCCAGAAGATCGTCAGAGGGTTCGCCCCATCGACCGTGGCAGCTTCCTCCAACTCCGCCGGAATCGCCATGAAGAAGTTACGCATGATCAAGAGAAACCAGGGATTGATCAATCCGGGAAGGATCAAAGACCAAACGCTATTCAGCAGACCGAGAGTCCCGACGAGAACGAAAGTTGGGATCAGGCCACCGCTGAAGATCATCGTCAAAAACACAAACAGCGTCAGGAAAGTCCGACCGGGCAACTGCTTGCGCGCAAGGACGTAAGCAAGCGAAGACGTCATGGCGAGATCCAGGAAGGTTCCAATGGTCGTACGGAAGATCGTCACCAGGTAGGCGTTGTAAATGATCGATCCTTGGGCCAACAGGAGGCGGTAGGCTTGGAAACTGATTGCCTGTGGAACGAGAATAAATGCTCCTCGTCGTGCGTATTCTTCCGGGCTGATCAGCGACGTGCTGAGAACGGTGAGGACCGGGATGAGGAACACCGCGCCGAGACACATGAGAAAAACGGTGTTGAACACCTCGAAAACGCGCTCGCCTGCGGAGAGCTTCATTACCAGATTCCCTCCTCGCCGAGTCGATGGGCGATCCAATTGGCGCCGAGCAGCAGGAACATGGCGAAGACCGACTTGAAAAGCCCCACCGCGGTTGCAAATGAATACTGCATCTCGAGCAGGCCGCGCCGGTAGACGAAGGTGTCGATAATGTCGCCGACCGAATACACGGCGGGGGAATACAGCAGCAGGACTTGCTCAAAGCCGGCATTGAGAATCCCGCCGATCGCGAAGATGAGCAAGATCACGATGACCAGGCGAATACCTGGCAGGGTTACCGCCCAGATTTGTTGCCACTTGTTGGCGCCGTCGATCATCGCAGCCTCGTAGAGCTGGGGATCGATGTTAACCATCGCCGCGAGATAGAGAATGCTCCCCCAACCAATATCCTGCCAAAGACTCGTCGCGACGAGAATCCACCGGAAGTATTTCGGATCGCCGAGGAACGGATGCGGCCGCCCACCAAAGAGAACGACCGCCTGATTGATCAAGCCGCCTTCCGGTGAGGTCAGACTGATCACAAGGCCGGCGACAATCACCATCGAGAGAAAGTGCGGCACGTACGAAATCGTCTGCACCGTCCGCTTCAAGAAAACGTGTCGGACTTCGTTGATCAAGAGCGCGAGAATGATCGGAGCGGGGAAACCGACGAGGAGCTTGAGACCGCTAATGATCAGAGTGTTCTCCAGCACATTCCAGAAGAAGTAACTGTGAAAGAACTCTTCGAAGTGCGCGAAGCCGACCCAAGGGCCGGTCAAGATATCGTTGACTGAGGAGAACGGGGTGACGTCCTTAAAGGCGATAATGATTCCAAACATCGGAATGTAGTGGAAAATCAGAAAGTACACGAACCCAGGCAAAGCCATCAGATAATAGAAATAATTCTTACGAATCGCCCTCAAGAGCCGCCAAGAAGGTGCAGCAACACGACCGGTTGTCCGATCAGCCACCACGATTGGTGAGCCGCCAAGCACATCCATCGTCTCTTCTACGCACCTCGCCATAGAGTTTTCACTTGAAGAGAGCCAGGTACGGGACGTGCTGAATGAATCCCCCCCCGTTCCTGGCCTGCATACGTTCGTCAGCCGACGGGCGTCGGAGTAGGCCGATTCTTGAACGCCAAGTACTGCGTAGTGTACGCCTTCATCCACGCGTCAAGTCCGGCGCTCTTGAGCTGGCCGAGGAAGGCATCCCACTCGCTGAGCGAGCGCACACCCGTGATAAACTTCGTCGTCTCTTCGTCGGTCAAGCGGCTCAGGTCGGCAAGTCCCGGAACCTGCTTCTTGATCGCAGTCTGGTCGTAAGGAACAGTATAATCGAGCGTTTGCTTTCCAGGTAACTTCGAATAGTTGACGGTGGGCCCCTCGATCTCTTGGATAATATATTCGTAGTGCCTCTTGAGAAGAGGATCTTCTGGAGCCATGCCGGTTTCCACGAGCGGTCCGTTCACCCCGACGAGCTCGCCCGCGTAATACCCACCCTTCGTCCCATCCAGGTTCAATCGCTTGACCCAGAAGTGCTTATCGTCCGCCCAGGTCCAATCGGTGCCCTGGATTCCGTACACCTCGGTCGTGTAGTTCTCAACCTTGGCGCAGGTCCAATCCCAGTACTGCACGCAGGCTTCGGGGTTCTTGGCTCGCTTCGTAATCATGATCGCCGTGCTGCCGCCCTGAGAAAAGGTCTCGAGAAAGCCTTTCGGACCTTTGATGCCCTGATCATTGAGCTCGAAGTCCATACCCGGAACCGCGCTAAGGATCTCTTGGAAGAGAATCGTGACGCGCGAGTACCAACCCTGGAAAACCCCGACGTGCCCTTGACGTGCGATATCCTGATCGTTATGGGCCGCAAAAGACTGCGGGTATAACCAGCCCTTTTTATACCAGTCCGCCATCTTGGCGACCCAGTCCTTAAAATCAGGCTGCAATTCCGGCGGCTTGAGAAGGTTGTCGTTCGGATCGAGCCAGTTGGAGTAGCCAAACGTCGTGAAACCGCCAACCGTCGCGTAACGAAAGTCGTTCAGGCTGCTCGTCAGAACCACCGCGTTCGCATCGATCTTTCGAAACTCCGCGATTGTCGTTTCCAGATCCGCAAAAGTTGTCGGTTGCGGCAGATTTGCCTTTTTCAGCCAGTCAGCACGTAGCCAGGTAGGGTGTGTATGTAACTGGGGCACCAAACGAGGAAGACCCCAGATCTTCCCCTGGAGATCGGTCATACGCGCCCACCAGTCCGGGTGTCCGCTCTTTTTTACATTCGGACCATACTTATCCAGGAGATCGTTGATCGGAATAATAGCCTCCTGGTACTGTCCCCAGTCTCCCTGGAAAATGTCGAGTTGATCGCCGGATGATCCGAGGAGAAGATTGAGCTTCTCTTGACCCGCGTTACCTGGAGGCGGAATAATTCCGTACGGCGAAACCTTCGCGTCAGCCTCGATCGCACGACGCACCGCGTCCATTTTCTTTGCATCGCTTCCGGACGCCCGGGTCAGAGCAACGAGCCCGGACCAGATGCTCACCTTGGGCAGATTGCTCGGACCGGTGCTCACACCCTGGGGCGCCTGGGAAGCGGGCGCGAGGGTCGGGGCCGGTTGAGCCGGCTGCGCCGGCTTGGCGGCGCTCGTTGGTGACGCCGGGGACTGACTTCCGCAGCCCGCCACGGCTATCGGGCCAAGCAACGCGAGACCGACTTTGACGAATCCTCGACGACTGACCTGACCAAGCATGCAAACCCTCCTTCGATCAACCACTGCGACATCTGAGCCACGACCGGGCACTAGGATGAAGGCCGGTCGCGCTTGGATCAGCGCGATCCCACTGTATCTAAAATCCATGTTCATGGGAAGAGCAATGAGACGGCCCTACGCGCTTGCCCGACATCCTATGTCCGCTATCCTTCTCCGGTTGCCATGTGATACCATAGCACTCGGCGGCCTGTCAACTGGGAACACCTTTTGCCGCGATTTTGTGCGCTGAGGGAGCAACGTGGACCATTCGCCCGCTAGCCACGGCGACGTGACCAATCTCCAGATCGTTCGCCGAATCGACCAGCATCCTGGGGTCGGCTACGACCGACTCTGGCAACCCTATCTCGCCCAGTGGTCGGACGATCACCTCGTTGTCGCCTTTGGCGGCCATCTGGCCGGCAAGACCGACATGGGAGACATTCTCGGCACGGTCAGCAAGGACGGAGGTGTCACCTGGTCGGAGCCAATATCGATCTTCGACCATCGCCTGCCCCTTGGACCCTTACGGGTTGCGTATGCGAATCCGGTTCTGTACCGTCCGCCCGGCCAGTCCGTGCTCTGGTGTTTTGCCATGCGTTGCCCACTGCACTACCGAGATAGCGAGGACAGTGAGCTCTGCGCCGCCTATTCACGGGATGGCGGCCTGTCCTGGCAGCAAGTCGAGCTCGCGGTCGATTACCATTCACCATTGATCACCTGCGGCGGTGTGCTGGCGGTGCCCGTTGACGGCGGCGGAGTTCGCTACCTCCTACCGGTCCATCGCAACACGTTACGCCACGACCCGCGCGGGACCCAGGATCAGCTTGTCCTCGAAAGCAGCAATCTTTTGGAATGGCGCCTGGCTGGTTATATTCCGGCGCCGAACGGGGGCGAAGTCTTTCTCCACGAAGGCAACCTCGCCCCGGGCGAGCGGGCGGGCGAGGTTCTGATCGTTTCGCGCACCGCCCAGGGCGGTGCGGGGCGGGGTGCCTTGAATCCGCCCGTTGCCTTTTCGTCAATAAGTCGCGATGGCGGGCACACGTGGGACACCGCCCGCCCCGAGCCCGCCCTGCACAACGCGACAAGCAAAGCTTTTTTCAGCCGCGACGGGCGTGGCCACCTGCTTTACGTCTACAGTGTCGGTGCGTATGGCGAACGGCGCGGCCTGGCTTATAAAGTCAAGCCCCCGGGCGAACCCTGGTCTGAAGCTCGGACCTTTTTCGATATCGGAGTAAAGAATTCCTATCCGACCTTGCTCGAATACGCCCCCGGTCACTTCCACGCGGTTTGGGACAGCTCGGACAGCCCGGATCGCGCACGGACGATGATCAGGTACGGACGCCTCAGTATCGAGGGGAGAACCTAATTGGACACGGCGCTATCGCCACTACGCGGCGAGTTGCTCTACGAGGCGATTCAAGAACGGATCAAACGCCACATTATCGAGGCACGGCTGACGCCGGGGGACCCCCTCCCGACCGAGGCAGAGCTGGCGCGCCTGCTTGGAGTCGGCCGCAATTCGCTGCGCGAGGCAGTCAAAGCCCTGCAGACACTCGGGATCGTCGAAATTCGCCACGGCCACGGCATGTTCGTCGGTAATCTTTCCCTCGACCATCTGACCGAAGGGCTTGCGATGCGCATCCTGGTTGAGTTCAACCGCGACCTGCACACCGTACGCGAGATGCTCGAGCTACGCGACCTACTCGAAACGGCGATGGTCTGCCGACTGGCCGGACACCTCACCCCGGAGCAACAGATCGAACTGGAAGCGTGCGTTGCCGATATGGAAGACCGCGCCGCCCGGGGCGAGACAATCGCCGCCGCCGACCGCTCGTTCCACGACGCACTTTATCGGCCCTTGAACAACGCCTTGATACTCCAGCTTCTCAACGTGTTCTGGGACGTTTTCCTGGCAATTGAAGATCAACTCCCTCCCCGACCAATCCCGCAGACCGAGACCGCGGCCCATCACCGGCGGATTCTCGACCTTTTAATCACCGGTGACGGTCCCGGGGCGGCCCAGGTCCTTTCTGACGACTTCCGATTCAACCAAGCCTGGTACGCCGATCTCAATGAACGTGAATCCACGAGCCGTGATTAAGGGTCGGGGACTGGGTGCACTGCCTGCGACCGAGTCCCCTCATTTTGGTGGCTAGACCACTCAGTCGGGTGGCCATCACCCTGGCCCTCTCCTAACGGGAGAGGAGAAAATGCCGTTCCGCGCGCCGAATTGCTTCTCGATCGCCACCCTGGTATCAGAGCCGGACGATCTTCAAACAGACCGGCGTCGGCGAAGCGGTGATTTGTCCAGTCGGCGTTAGCTTGCCACTCGTTTGATCGATCCGGTAGTGAACGATATTGTCGGTCCCCTGGTTCGCGGCCCAGAGGAACGTGCCCTCGGAATTCAAGGCAAAGTTGCGAGGGGTCTTACCACCAGTTGGCTCGTGGCCGAGCGAAGTCATGCGCCCGGTCGCCTCGTCGATTGCAAAGATCGCGATACTGTCGTGGCCGCGATTCGAGCCATAGACGAACTTGCCGGACGGGTGGACGTGGACGTCGGCGCAGGTTGAGGAGCCGCTGAAATCGGACGGCAGGGTTGGCACGGTTTGGATCTCTCGCAGCGTTCCCAGGCTCCCGACATACTCGAAGACGGTGACCGTCGAAGCGATCTCGTTGATCACGTAGACCCAGCGGTGATTCGGATGGAAATCGAGATGGCGTGGCCCGGAGCCAGGTGCCAAGGTTGCCCAAGGCACATCGTTGGGAACTAACTTGCCGTTGTCGAGGTCCAGTCGATAGACCATGACCTTGTCCATTCCCAGATCCGGCACCAGGGCGTATCGGTTACTCGGGTCAACGTTGATCGAGTGGGCGTGCGGTCCTTCCTGGCGCTGCGGATTGACACTCGAACCGGCATGTTGGTGAAAATCGCTCGCCGGGCCAAGGCTGCCATCGCTCTGAATCGGCAGCATGGCGACGCTGCCGCTCTGGTAGTTGGCCACCAAAGCGAAGCGACCGGTGTGTTCGACGCTCACGTGGCACGGCCCCACGCCCCGCGATGACTGCTTGTTCAGGTAGGTCAACATGCCCGTCGATTGATCGACCGCGAAGGCACAAACGGCGCCTCCGATCTGCCCGTCAGTCTCGTGGGTTTCGTTGACCGAATAAAGAAAGCGTTTGTTCGGATGGAGGGTGAGAAACGAGGGATTAATCGGCTCGGTCGCGACCCCCACCAGATCCAAAGCACTTGTCTCCGGATTCAGCCGGCAAACCGAGATTCCCTCGGCATTACCGTGGCCGCGCCTGCCGTTCTTGGTATAACAACCGACGTAAACGAAATAGCCGCCATTCGCTGGCATCGCAATCTTCCTCCTCTGGTTTCTTGGGCGGAGTATAACCAACGACCGAGGGTAGGAGCAAGGAGCGCTCTAGTTCCGCACGACTGGCAACCAGTTTTCTACCAGATCCGCCATGTACGCCCGGTCGCTCGCCGCGGTATGGAGGCTGTCGCCCCCACCACTTTCGATCACGATCCAGCCATCGTAGCCAAACCGAGCAAGCTGGGTCAGTGCCCACCGGTGATCAATGTCCCCGTCTTGCAGCGAAGCACGCAGACTATAGGAGCGATCTTCATCATAGTGGTAGACCTTGGAGCAGCTTTTGACGTGCCAGTAATTTGTAACGGGAGCGAGAGCCAGCAATGCAGCGCGCCAATTCTCGGTCGGATAGGGAACACGGTAGCCGTTCTGCAAGTCAGGATTAACCCCGACGTTCGGCCGGTTGATCAGTCGATGTAAGCGAAGGACGCCAGCCGAGGTATCGGTCATGCCATCGTCGTGCAATTCGATCGTGAGCTGAATCCCATCTCGCGCGGCATCGTCGGCCAGCGTCGCGAGCTGCTCGGCGACGCGCTGATAATCGTCGTCGCTAAAATCGCGGTCTCTCGCGAGCGAGTGCTGGCGCTCGGCACGCTCGCGCTCGCTCCAGTCCGCCGGGAACGGCACCGACAGGGCCAAGTTGAGCATGTGACAATCGAGGAGTCGGCACGTCGCGACCGATTGTTTCAGTTTCTCGAAGTTCTGGGCCGCCGATGAATGACGAGCCAGGATGCAACGATAGGGGTTCAGACCGGAGATCACCAGCCCAACCGCTTTGACCTGGTCGCGAAATTCTCGCAAGTCGGGCTCGGGCATCGCGTACCAGTTTAGCCAGGTATCGGCGACGTCGATTCCTGCGAAACCCTGAGAATGAGCCCAGGCAAGCAGGGGACGCCGCTCCGCGGCGGTCGGAATGTAAGAGAAAATAGGGTGCGGGTAGTTCCAACCGCTGACGATCGTCGTCGCGAAGCTATAACGCACCGTGGCTCCTCCAATCACGCCGACATCAAGCCACGACACGGCCCGACTGGCGCACCTACGATTCCCCAATCCTAGCATAGACGACGAGCGAGCGCGGATCCTATTTCAAAACTATTGACATCTATCTACTAGTAGGTAGAATAGAGCCATGGAACAGCGAGCAAACACCACCGAAAGAATTCTGGAGAGCGCCTACGAGCTGATGCAGACTCGCGGCTACAACGCTTTCAGCTACGCCGACGTGGCCGAGCGCGTGGGCATTCGCACCGCCAGCATTCATTACCATTTCCCGGCCAAGGCCGACCTGGCGCGCGAAGTCTGCGCGCGCTACCGGTCCGCTCTGGTCGAAGCATTAGCGACAATCGATCGAGAGCTCGCGGACCCTGCCGATCGACTTCATCGCTTTGTTGCCCTCCAGGGAGGCGGCATTGACCGCCGACCTCCCATGTGCCTGTGCGCCTTACTCGCGGCCGAGTGCCCGACCTTACCCGAGGAGGTTAACGTCGAAGTACGCGGCTTCTTGAGCGATCAAGAAGCCTGGCTCACTCGAGTTTTGAGCGAAGGCGCGGCGACTGGCCTGTTTTCTTTAGCGGTAACCCCCGACGAAGCCGCTCGGGTCCTGCGCGCCGGTTTGGAAGGAGCGATGCTCGCCGCGCGCGCCTACGACGACCGCAAGCGTTACGACGCGATCGCTCAGCCGCTCCTGACCGCTTTAGTCCGATCGAAATAACACGTCGGCGATCGGTATCTTGATAAGGAGTATTCTGTTATGACTGAAACGAGGAAGCTGGTCATCATTGGCTCTGGGCCAGCCGGCTATACGGCCGCGATTTACGCGGCGAGGGCCGATCTGGAGCCGCTCGTCTACGCCGGTTACGCCTGGGGCGGTCAATTGACCCTAACCACCGAAGTTGAAAACTTTCCAGGCTTCCCGACGGGCATCCAAGGGCCGGCTTTGATGGACAACTTCCGGGCCCAGGCTGAGCGATTTGGCGCCGAGCTACGCGATCGAGACGTCACCGCGGTCGACTTCGGTCGCTACCCATTCCAGATCAACTCCGAGGACGAGACCGTCGAAGCGCAGGCGGTGATCGTCGCGACGGGGGCGTCGGCGCTCTGGCTGGGAATTCCGGGCGAAGAGACGTATCGGGGATTCGGAGTATCAAGCTGCGCGGTCTGCGATGGAGCTTTCTTCCGCGACAAGCACGTGACGGTGGTCGGCGGCGGTGACGTGGCGATCGAAGATGCAACGTTTCTCACTCGGTTCGCTCGCGATGTGACGATCATTCACCGTCGCGATACCCTGCGCGCCAGCAAGGCGATGCAGAAGCACGCCTCTGCGAATGACAAGATCCGCTTCATTTGGAATAGCGTCGTCGAAGAGGTCGTCGGCGAGGAAGTTCCGGGCCGCGGTCGCCGGGTCACTGGTCTGCGCCTGCGCCATGCGATCAGCGGGGAAGTCCGACACTGGAACACTGATGCCATGTTCGTCGCGATTGGGCATCGGCCCAATACCGACGTCTTTCGCGGTCGGCTCCCCTTGGACGAACGGGGCTATGCTCTGACCATCGGCGGCGAAACCACCGCGACGGCAATTCCGGGAATCTTCGTGGCCGGTGACGTTCGCGACCATCGGTACCGTCAGGCGATCACCGCGGCCGGTGAAGGAGCCAAAGCCGCAATCGACGCCGAGCACTGGCTCGCCGAGCACGCGAACAATGAAGCAGACGAAGGCAATCTCGTCTCGGCAACCGATCGGCGTGGGACGCACTACCTATGACTGAGCGACGCAGTATTGAGATGAGCGAAGAAGAGAGAGGACTGATGCCCGTCCTGACCATCTACACGACCCGCTGGTGTGGTGACTGCGCCCGAACCAAGTCATTCCTCCGACGCAACCTGATACCATTCGAGGAAATCGATATCGAGCACGACCACGAGGCGGCGGCCACGGTCATCCGTCTGAACAAAGGCAATCGCTCGGTGCCAACGCTGGTCTTCCCGGATGGCTCGATTCTTACCGAGCCGAGCAACCGCGAGTTGGCCGCGAAGCTGGAAATCTAAGCGGCAGCAGGCCGGGGCCAGGCTATGGCCCCGGCCTGCTGCCTGCAAGACCGTTTTTCTCAGAAAAATCTAATCTTGACGTCTTATAGTCACCGTGGTTCCCTTCACAAACGAGGAGTCACGGAATGAAGAATTCACATCGAACCGCGGCCACCAAGCCACGCGTTGCTCCTCCGCAATATAAGAATAACCTGGCCAAGCCAAGTGCGAAGCCAAGTGGCGGATCGTCTAAACCGGCCGCGAAACCGAAGGCGCACCGGAGAATCTCGGTCGGCCTGGTCGCGGCGAGCTCCGCGGCGATCGTCGCGATCTACGGTTTCGGTTATATTCAGACCCAGAACGCAGCCGACATGATCGCGGCACAGGCAGGCTCAGCCACCCCGGTGATCGCGGCAACCCCGCTCGCCTCGTCGAGCTCGAGCGCCATCGCGGCGGTGATTCCAACGGTGCCGCCGACCGTCGTGCTGAATCCAACCGCGGTCCCCACGACCTTCGCCTTGACGTCAACGCCCGTCTCGTCGCCCAGCGCGGTGAGCCCGACCGCCGTGAATTCCAGGGGAACGCGGCCAGCGACCGCACCGCGAACGTCGGCACCGGCGGCGGTTCCCACGAAGGCAGCTCCGCCCCCGACGACCGTGCCACCCACCGCGGTGCCAACGCCAACGGCAGTCAGTCTGAAGTATAAGGATGGCACCTTCGTTGGCCAGGGCTACAGCCGGCACGGTGGCGTCGAAGCAGCCGTCGTGATCAAGGGCGGCAAGATCATCTCGGCAAATGTCAGAAGCTGCTCGACGCGCTTTCCCTGCTCGGCGGTCGACCAACTTCCACCCCTGGTCGTCCAAACCCAGGGTCCGCCGGTTGACTACGTTTCCGGCGCCACCGACAGCTCGATGGCCTACCGGGAAGCCGTGATCAACGCCCTTGGCCAGGCTCAAGGTCGGGGTAGCGGATGAGCCAATTCGTCACCCCCGGCGCCGCGGTTCTGGACGAGATCGCCAACGCCAGCGAACCAGTTGGTCCGTCCGTCGGTAATTCGACCGGGACGTATCGGCGCAGCATGATCCTGATGGACACCCACGTCAGCTTCGCGGTCGTTGGGAGTACCGTCAGTTGTGCCGAGGCAGTTCAACGGGCCGTCGACTGGTTTCAAAAGGTCGAGCGCTGCGGCAGCCGCTTCGATCCAAGCAGCGAGGTCATGCAACTGACCGGTCAGGTCGGCGTCCCGGTCGAAGCAAGCCCGTTACTTTTTGAAATGGTCCGCTTCGCTTGTGAAGTGGCCCGGCGCAGCGGTGGGGCGTTCGATCCGACCGTCGGCTATCAACTCGAGCAACGCGGCTTCAATCAGAACTATCGGACCGGTGAGGTCGTCAAGTCGTCGCTAGCCGCCAATAAGGCGGTGAGTTACCGCGACGTTGTTCTCGACCCAACGCAAAGAACGATCAAATTGCGAAAGCCGCTCATCCTCGATCTGGGAGCGGTCGCCAAAGGACTCGCGATCGACCTGGCGGCTCGCGACCTCGAGCGATTCGACAGCGCCGCCATCGACGCGGGAGGCGATCTTTATCTGCACGGCCATAATCCCCTTGGAAAACCGTGGCGGATTGGGATTCGCCATCCCCGCCGGCCAACCGAGCTACTCGAGACAATTCAGGTCACGAACGAAGCCGTCTGCACCTCCGGCGACTACGAACGCACGACCGACGGCCGACCTGACGAGCACCATCTGCTCGATCCCCAGACTGGAAAACCGGTCGAGGGTGTCGCGAGCGTCACGGTGATTGGGCCAACCGCGATGTTGGCCGATGCCCTGTCGACCGCGGCTTTCGTCCTCGGCCCCCGGCGTGGCATCGCCCTGCTGGAACGGGAGCAGGTCGCCGGATTGATCGTGACGCCATCGCTCCAACGCTTCGAGACCTCGAATTTCCGTGGGTATCGTCAATGAGCGCGACGGCCTTACCTCGGGTCGAACGGCGGAGCGCGTTCGAACGCTTTTTAAAGACTCCCAAAGGCTACTTTCTGGCGTTGCTGGGCGTGATCACCGCGGTCGGCTTGTTTGACGCCGGGCCGAGCAAGGCGGTGCCCGGTCTGGTCGCGGCCATGCTCGCCGCCGGGCTTGCCGACGTCATCTACCTGCGCGTTGTCAAAGGCACGCTGATCTTCCCGAGTGGCGCGCTGCT
>DATLSK010000038.1:0-7243 GCA_035534155.1 Chloroflexota bacterium
GGCAAGGGCCAGGTGTCGCCGATTCGGGCGGTGGAACACGACGTAGATTTCGCGCAGGGCAAGGATTGAGAAGAGAAGACCGAAGGAACGCGTGATCCCGCCTCCCATGATGTCCCAGTCAAACGCCATGGGGAGTAATGCAAAGGCGAAGGTCGCGTAGATTGGACCCCGACCGATTGGGAGCATTGCCCGAGCCAGCCAGAAAAAGGCGACGATCGAGAGCACGCTCACGACGAGCGGAATCGTCCGCAATAGTCCGAGCAATTGCCAGTGGGTGAGACTCGCGAGAAATCCGGTGACGTAGAACCCCAACGGAGGATAGGTAAAGGGAATTCCAGTTCCGTTGTATGATGTGAACGCGGGTAAGAGAAAGTGATTGTGCTGCAAATCCTGGATCATCGCGTAAAACAATCCGCCATCGTTGAGGGGAAAGGTTTGGCCGGCCACGAAGGTCAGGCGCACGAGGAGGCCGACCAACAGCGCGTAGGCGAGGCCGGTTAATTCCCGATGATCGATTGTCAACCGTGAGTGCTGGCGGATGGACGAACGGGTTGCCGGTGCGGAGTCACTTTCGTTCGAGGATCCAAGACCGCGGTCCTCGACCGGCGGAAATCGGACGGCGGGAATCGGCAGGGTAATCGGCTCGCGCATCGCTTCTCCTTGTCGGTTGCTTCTCCACGGAGTGGTTAGGTCAGCGGACGGTAATCGACGCTGGGCGGATCTGCCGAACTTCGTCGACGCAGACGACCAACAGGAGCATTAGGGTCCACAGCCAGAACGACCCAAAGACAACTTGTCGCCAAAACGCCCCATCGAAGAGCAGGTAAACAATGGGAAAAGGCACGATCAGGGACGCCGCGACGATTCGCAGCGGCATGGTCCAGGGACGGCTGAAGAGAATCGGCATCAAAAACAAGGTGTAGCCAACCCAGGTAATCGGCGAGGTCAAAAGCGCGGCGACAATCGCGAGCGAGCTCAAGGCGAGCACCGATGGCCGATGGCGCCAGACGAGCGCGGCCACGACCACGAGGAGGAGTGCACTGAGCGCGATGCCGACCCGGTAAACTCCGAGGCGATCGGCCAGACTGATGAACGAGCTGTTACCGGCGAACGCGATGCCCGGAAAGCCAGTGGATACCTGGAGCCATTGGGCGTAGACCTGTGGGCCATAAACGATCGCCGGCCAGGCGCTCAAAAGCGCCGCGCAGAGAATGGCGCCAATCGCCGCGGTCGCGTAGCCTCCGACGAAAAGCAGAGCCGGCCAAACCAGGAAATTTGGCTTGATCGCCACGACGACTCCGATCAAAACTCCGCCCGCCAGTTGGTGGTGTCGTCGCAGGAGTAGCCAGGCACCGGTCAAGGCGAGAAGCATCGGCAAGTAGATCTGGCCGAGCTCGAGGGTACTCCAGAGCCCAGCGAATCCGAACGTCCAGAGAATTCGGCGACGGGTCGCGAAACGTGGATAGGCACAGGCCAGGAGCGCGACGCTGGCGAGGAAGACGATGAACGAGACCAGATGCCAGAGCCGGAAGGCGAGGTTCGGTGGGGCGTCGGCGAACGGCTGGAAGGCCAATACCGAGATGGGCGGATTGAGGTTGGGCGCCGGCACGTAGGTGTCGCCGGTACGAACCATATAGGTCAATGGATAGACGAGGTACGGATTCGACCCGACTTGGGCGGCCTGGCCGGAGGCAATCCAAGAGGAGAAGTCGTAGAGCGGCAGGTCGTGCGGGTTGGGCACCGTCGCGGCAAGCGGAAGTCCGGGGGGCATGGCATAGAAAATACCGATGGCGATCACCGCTGCCAACGCGGCGTAGAGCACCACCCGAAAAAACGCCCGGCCAAGACGACGGAACGCGACGTACCAGGCGCCGCGCCGGAGGCAGCCGATCAGATCTTCGTCGGGAGATTCGTGGCCGGATAATCGCGTCCATTGAATCGATGTCGTGCTCACGGCAACCTCCTCGCTCACGGCATTCCAGTGCCGCTATGGAAAAATGTGACTAATCGCATGACGGTCGGACCGAGGACGACCAGGATGAGCGAGGGAAAGATAAACACGACCAGCGGCATCAGCATCTTCACTGGGACCTTCGCCGCGGTTTCCTCGGCACGCTGGCGGCGGCGAACGCGCATGGCTTCGGACTGGACTCGCAAGACCTGACCGATACCGATGCCAAGCTGCTCGGCTTGTAAGATCGCCGCGATGAAAGACTGAAGATCCGGAACACCCGCCCGTTGGCTGAGCGCGTGCAGCGCCTCGCGACGCGACTTGCCAAGTGAGATCTCTTGGAGCGCCCGGTCGAATTCTTCGGTCAATGGATTGTTGACCTTTTGCGTGACCGTGGCCAGCGCGCCTTCCAGCCCGTGGCCCGCTTCGACCGTCACGACGATTAGATCGAGGGCATCGGGCAAGGCCCGCTCGATCGCTTTGCGGCGGGCACTAATCCGACGCGTGAGCCAGAGATCCGGCATGCGCCAGCCGGCAAAACCGAGTGCGACTCCGGCCACGATCTGCCGCAGGTCGAATGAGCTCCCGGTGACCGCGACGGTCAGGATGGGTAGGAGTGGCAGTCCAACCATCAGTCCCGCTTTGATTCCGAGGAAGGTATTAACGTCCAGTCTTTCGACGCCCCCGGCTTGGATCAGACGTTCCCGGGTGGCTTCCTCGATGAGCTTGGGAGACATCCGCCAAACCAGTCGAGCCAACTGGCTGAACACGGGCAGGATCAATCGCTGGGCGAACGAGGCCGACAGATTCTCCTCGGGGCGCCCACGGCCATACAGTCGGAGGCGCGCTTCGAGGGCGGACTCGGCCGGGCGAAGCAACGACAGGCAAATCAAGGACACACTGACGAAGATAATCACGGTCAAAACGTTACTTGGCATGGCCGACGTTCCTTAGATATCGATGTTGGCCAGGCGGTTCATGACGATAAAGCCGATCACTTCAAGGACCCCGGCGGCCCCTAACATCAATCTCCCCTCCGTTTCCGACGTAAGCGGCTCGACGTAGTTTGGCATCGTCACGATCAAGAAAACCAGAATACCAATGGGCAGGAGACCGATGATAATCGCCGAGAGACGCTGCTCGCCGGTGAGCACCTGAACCTGGCGAATGAGGCGAACGCGCTCGCGAATCGTTTGAGCAATCTTGTCGAGGATCTCGGCCAAGCTGCCGCCGGTCTGGCGCTGAATGAGCATCGCCGTGACCACCAGGTACAGGTCGTAGCTATCGATCCGGCGGGTCAGCCCTTCCAGTGCCGTGTCGACTGGCGAGCCGACGCTGACCTCGGTGACCACCTGGGCGAACTCCTCGGAGATCGGGGCAGGTAGCTCGCGCGAGACGAGGTCGATGGCCTGGAGAAAGCTCGATCCCGCCTTGAGGGCGTTCGCCATCATGGTCAGGGAATCGACCAGCTGATCGTTGAACTTCACGACCCGTTGGCGTTGGCGACGGCGAACGTACATCTGGGGAAGTTTGAATCCCAGGAAGCCAGTTGGAGTGGCGAAAACCAAAGGAATTCCAAAGAGGTGGACGATCACGATGATCGTGAGCGCCGCGAACCAACGGAGCAAAACGTATTCGCCGACCCGGAGAGAGACCCGTGCCGCCGCGAGCTCGCTCGCGATTTTCTCCGTCGACGCGCGCTGAGCCAGAAACCGCTGCACGGCCGGAATCCCGCTGAACTGATGCTGACGCAGAATTGAGCCGGTTGGAAGCGCAGCGGGCAGCGGAGATCCACTCGAACGCCGGTAGTCGCTCAAGCGCTGCTCGATAACGGATTGGTCGGCCACCAGAAAGCTGAACGCCGTCATGGACATAATCGTCACGACAACGAAGACGACCGGTGGCAGGAGGGCGTTCATCGTCGTCCGAGCCGATCGTTGGTTCGGACCGCGAAGAGATCGGCGGGAAGGGTGATGCCCTCGCGCTCGATCTTGTCGACGCAGTAGGGCCGAAGTCCGGTCGGCTGAACGGAACCAATGATCTTGCCGTTGGGATCGGTTCCCAGTTGACGGAAGAGAAATATGTCTTGCATTGTGATAACGTCGCCTTCCATGCCGATCACCTCGGTCACGTGGGTTACGCGCCGCGAGCCATCGCGTAAGCGACTCAATTGAAGAATTAGATGGATGGCCGATGCGACCTGTTCCCGAATCGCTCGGACCGGCAGATCGAGGTTCGCCATCAAGACCATGTTCTCGATGCGGGCGAGAGCGTCGCGTGGTGTGTTCGCGTGAATAGTAGTGAGGCTGCCGTCGTGGCCGGTGTTCATCGCCTGAAGCATGTCGAAAGCTTCGCCTGACCGAACCTCACCGACGATAATCCGGTCGGGACGCATGCGCAGCGCGTTGCGCACGAGCTGCCGCTGGCCAACCTCGCCTTTTCCTTCGATGTTCGCCGGTCTCGTTTCGAGGCGGACGACGTGCGGTTGGCGTAGCTGCATCTCAACCGGGTCTTCAATGGTGACGATGCGTTCGCGGGAGGGAATAAAGCTGCTGAGCACGTTGAGCATGGTCGTTTTGCCCGAGCCGGTGCCCCCGGCGACAACCATGTTGATGCGAGTCTCGATGCAGGCCTTGAGAAAGGTAACGACTTCCTCGTTCAAGGAGCCAAAGCGAATCAGGTCATCGGCGGTGAGCGGATCCCGCGAGAATTTCCGAATCGTGAGAATTGGGCTGTCGATTGCCAAGGGGGGGATGATCGCGTTGACCCGTGAGCCATCAGGCAGGCGGGCGTCAACCATTGGACTTGCCTCGTCGACCCGCCGGCCGAGCGGACTGACGATCTTCTCGATAATGCGCATGATGTGGGTTTCGTCCCGAAAAGAGACGTCCGAAAGTGACAAGAGCCCCTTGCGTTCGACGTAGACCTGGCGCGGGCCGTTCACCATGATCTCGGACACGGTCACGTCGTCGAGTAATGGCTCGAGTGGCCCGAGGCCGAGGGCTTCGTCGGCAATTTCCCGGACGAGTCTTTGGCGCTCGCCACGGCTAATTGGCGTATCCTGATCGAGTAGCATCACGGCGAGAGCACCCTCGACTGCCTTCCGCAGCTCCGGCCCGCGCTTCTGTTGGATTTTGTCGAGATCGAGCTCGCGAAGAAGCTGTTCGTGGATTTTCTGCTTGATCGCATTGAGCTGATCCGGGAGGAGATGGGCGCCTTCGGGCGCCGGTGGTGATTTTTCGGCGGGCCCCGGCCCGGTATCAGATTTCTTATTGTCACTGGGTGGACTGATTGGTGGGAGCGATGGCTCTACCGACGCGCCGCTGGTACTACTCAACGCCGTGTCGCGTGAATGACCATTTTGGGGAGTGACCAGCTCACTGTGGCGATTCAACCACGACATTCCAGGCTCCTCTCCTTATCGACACACGTCTCACGGCTTCCAATTACGCGCAATTTAGCGTTGCCATAGGATGCGAAATACGCCGCGGCTGGGACGATGTAAGCCGCAGAGCGATCGTGCTAGCTCGGAAATATTCTTGCTGAAGCGCGAGTTTTGGCGAGATTCGACACACGGGCGTCCGATGCGTACCGCCTGGCCGACCGCCGGATCGTAGGGAATCTTCCAAAAAACCGGAAAATCGAGGGATGATTCGATTTCACTGATCGCGACTCCGGGCATCTCATAGGGGAAATTGAGGAGCAGCTTGATCCGCTCATCGGGAAACTGCCAGGTCTTCCGCATCAAGCCAAGCGATACTTTCGCGCGCTTCAACGCGGCAAGCTCCGGCGTCGTCATCTGCAGAATCAGCGTGGCTTTTTCCAATGCGCGCAGGTTAATTTCGCTCAGAGACGGTGACGTATCGACGACGGTGTAATCGAAAGTACGGCTGAGGGCATCTAGGACCCCACCGACCTGATCGGCGGTGACTTCGATGCTTTCCTCCGGGGTTGGCGGCGCGGGTAGGACCCGCACTCCGCTGCGATCGGCGTAGACGAGGTTTTGCAGATATTCAGCTTCCAACCGCTCGACGTTGCTGGTAGCATCGACGATGCTGCGCTCGGGGGAGACACTCAAGAAAAGGGCGACGTCACCCATTTGCAGATCGAGGTCGACCAGGGCGACTCGCTGTTCGGTCTCCGCGGCAATCGCCGCGGCCAGGTTCACCGCCAGAGTTGTCTTGCCGATGCCACCCTTCGCCCCGGAAATGACAAACACGTCGCCGGTTTGAACGAGCTTGCTTCGGTCCGACCCGCTCAGTCCTTGTTTTCGTTGTTCGACTTCGAAGACCGCGAGCACGGCGCGTGAAAGGTCATCGCGACCGATTGGCTTACTCAAGTAATCCCGAGCACCGGCACGCATCGCTCTGCGCATTACCTCGCGGTCGTTGACCGACGAGGCAACGACAATGCTTGCTTCGGGAACCGCGAGGTTCAGCATTTCGATGGTGCGAATCGATCGGGCCAGCGGTTCCTCGAGGCCGAGCACGATGACATTCGGATGGATGTCGCGGGCGGCGGTTACCGCTTCGGTGCCGAAACCCGCTTCCCCGGCGACGACGACCGGGGCGTTGGCGAGCGCCCGGCTTAGCTGAGCCCGATTCTTTGCTTCTTCGACCAGCAGCACTCGGATTTCGTTGGCCATGGCCTTATCCGCCTTTCCCTGCTTGAGGGGCAATGATCCACCCCGCCGCGACGAATCCCTGTCGACCGTCCGGCATCTTCACCTTGAACCAATCCTTCTCCTGTCCCAGAATCGGAACTTCGGTACCGTAGCCCAATTGACCGATCACACTGGAGGCGAGATCTGGTCCGCTGCGAACGTTGGCGGCGTCGACTGAGACGACCGCGACGTTGTCCGGCAACACGCTGATCAAGGTCGTGCCTTCGTTATCCTGAAGAATGGTGGCTGGTTCCTCGATGAGGCCCGCCCAGAAGTTCGTGGGCTTCATGTCGTAGGTTAGCTTGATATAACCGACGACGGTCGTACTGGCCCCGGGTGCGAGGTCGCCGCCGAGCCCCCAACGATAGGGGAAGTCGATCGAGGGGTGGCCATCGAAGCTGACACCGACTCGAAGCTTACCGGCTTGTGAAGCAAAGTTTTGAGAGAAGAACGTTTGGCCCTGGACGTAGGTGAATTTTGGATCGGGGCCCTGGGTGTGGATGACTTCGGTCGACGTATTCTTCACGGTGATCGTGACCGTCAGCGTATCTCCAGCCCGGGCGTTCGTTGGCGACATCGAGACCCCGGTAATCTCAGCTATTTGCGACTGTAGGGGTGAGCGAATCGTG
>DATLSK010000039.1:0-8812 GCA_035534155.1 Chloroflexota bacterium
ATCGGCGAAGGTCGAGCGAATGAGCGATGGCTCTCGGTCGGCGACGGCCTGAATGAAAGCCTGGTCTTCGGGAAGGTGGCTGTAGGGTAGCGGGCGCCAGGTGAACTCTTCGAGATGACCAGACTCGACAACCCGTAGCGAATTCGCTCGAATCTCGACCGTTCGACCTTTGCAGAATAATTTGGTGTAGGTGTCGTAGCCGGGAATCAGGTCGCTGGAGAGGATCGTTCCTACTCCCCCATTCTCGAAGCGAAGGGTAGCCGAACTGGCATCACTAATATCGTAGCCCTCAACGTCCTGATTGAGGCCGCTAAAGCCGCCCGCGTAAATTGACTGAACGTCGCCCAGAAAGAGACGAAGGAGGTCGACCATATGAGTCGTTTGTTCGACGACTTGTCCGCCTGACATTGCTTGGGTACGCCACCAGCGGCTGCCGGGCAGTCCGCCAAGCCAGACCCCTTCAGCCATCGCGATGCGGCGGTCGGCGAGCATCTCCCGGGCGCGTTCGACAAGCGGAGAATAACGCCAATGATAGCCTGCCGCGTTGAGAATCCCCTTTCGCTCGATGACGTTGGCCGCGCGGCGGGCCGCGGTCAAATCAAGGCCGACTGGTTTTTCGACGAGCATCGGCAAGCCGCGCTCGGCGACGCGGATTTCGTAGTCCTCGTGCGCGAACGGGGGCACACAGATGTAGATCGCGTCGATCGGGGCGTCGTTGATTAGATCGGTAGCCGTGGAATAGACCGTGCAATTCGAGAAGCGCGCGGCAGCGCGTTCGGCCGCGGCCGGGACGGCGTCGAAAACGGCAACGACCTCGGCGGCCGGAATCTGACCAAAATTGCTAAAGTGAATGCCAGCAATCCCGCCGGTTCCAATGAAACCCAAGCGCACAGCCACGAGAACTCCCTCATTCGACCAGAATCGTCGTCATTATACCTCTGGCCGGGCGTACTCGCGCCAATCAGTGACCGGCGAAATTTTACGCGAGCGGTAGAGTTGTCGAGCCTGGATTAGATTACAATGGAGATCACCCTGTGGAGGTGAGACCTTGTCAGCGCAATCAGAACGGACGGTCGGACCGTTTCCGCGCACCCGACGTCGATTTTTGCTCGTATTAGCGGCTGCGACCGGTAGCCTGATCGCTAGCGGCTGCAGCGTGCGGCCGGCCCCGATCAATCCTTCGTCGCCTACCAGTGTCCCTCGCCCCGCGCCGACCACGGTATCGAGTGGGCCGACGCCGTACACTCGGTCGATTCCGACCGAAACCCCTCGGCCGGAGGCAAAGGCAACGGCGACGCCCTTGCCTCGAACGTTGAGCTGGTGGACAACGCGCTCTGATTCCCTCTGGGTCGATGCGCTTAAGCAATCGGGCGCTGCTTTTGTCGCTCAGCAACCCCGGTATACGGTGGAGGTCTCCGGCGGCCACGCCGATTTTGGGAAGCTGGTTGAGAGCTTTGCCGCGGAGCAAGGGCCGGACGTCGTCGAGCCAGGCGATATGATTCCGTTCGCGGCGCGTGGTTTGATTCGACCTCTCGACCAGTTTCTCAAGAGCAGTACGGTTGGCCCGGCCGATTATCTAACCCAGATTTGGTCAAATGGTCTCTGGAATGGGGTGAGTCACGGAATACCGGCTCTCGACCATGGCGCCGAACTGGGATTGATCTGGAATCGCTCGCTGGTCGGTGGAGCGGATTCGTCTCATGGTTTGCCGAGTACCTGGGATGATCTGTACAGTTTTGGCACAAAGTACACTCGACGAGCGACGGACGGATCAATCGACGTGCTTGGCTTCGATCCTTTGGACGGCGTGGGGAGCGACCTGGACACTGTGCGTGTCGTGACCGGGCAGGAATGGTTCGACCCGAAGACCCATCTCGTGACCTTTGACAACCCCGCGTACGAGACATTCATTGGCAAGATCGTGGCGTACTATCAGGCAATCGGGACCGATCATCTGGCGACGTTCCGACAAGGAGCATCGCTTCTGACTTCCGCGGCCGATTCGGCGATGAATCTCGGCAAGGAAGTCGCCATTCTCAGCGGCTATTGGTCGGTTGGCGAGCTCACCCGGCTGGCACATGACAAGTCCTGGCAGTTTGAGTACGGCTGGGTGCCAGCAATGCCCTCCACTACGAAGATTCAGCGGGTAGGGGGACGAGTCTTGTCAATTCCGAGCGTGGCGAAAAACCCGGATGGCGGCTGGGCCTCGATCGAATATCTGGCAGGTGAGGCGACAAATCAGCTCTTTTTCAATCACGTTGGTACCTGCACCATGACGAATGCATTCCTCGAATCCGACTACTGGAAAGGCCAACCAGGGATCGAGTTCTTTGTTCAGTCGATTAGCCAGTCCGCCCGATTAGAGTCTCGCTCGAACAATACGCTCGCTGGCTTTGCTCAGACCAAGTGGTTTCAAACCCTGACCGACGTCCTCAACCAGAATCAAGCCGTACCCGATGCTCTGAAAGCCGCGCAGACAGCACTTCAAATTGAAGCCGGGCGATTAAATGCGTAATCCGGACGTCACACGAACGGTTGCAGTGCCTGGCGGGCTTCGCTAGCCCGCTCGGTCTCGCCCAGGCGTTCGAAGAGGTCCGCTGCTTCGGTGGCCAGCACGGCGGCGCGTCGCGTATCGTTTCTTTGCCGAGCGACCTGGGCAAGCCCCCAGCGGCATTCCGCCACCAGTCCGCGAGCGCCGGCCGAGGCGGCAACCGTTTCACCTTGCGAGAAGAGTGTTTCGGCGACGTCGAGGTTGCCTTGACGGAATCGGACGTCAGCCAGATTATGCAGGACGTTGGCGCGCGTCCCCGGGTCGTCGAGGTCGGTTTGGAGAACCTCGATATAGCGCGCCGCGGCTTCGTCGAGGCGTCCTTGACGGCGCAGGAGGTCGGCTTTGCTAGCGTGAACGATGGCGAGGTCATCTCCGCGTCCATTGCTGACCAGGATCTCGTCTGCCTGTTCGAGGAGTTTCCAAGCAGTATCAAAGTCACCGCGTTCGCGGGCCGCGCGTCCAAGTAAGCGCATCGCGTGGCCAACGCCACGCAGATCGCCCGCGCGACGCAGAATTTCCACCGCCTCGGCGGCCCGACCGCGCGCTTCGCGATAGCCTGCCGTGCCGAGCTCATAGTGCAGGTACGCCAGGCTATAGGTGTTCCATCCCTCGGCGCGACCGTCACCCAGACGACGAGCGGCATCCAGAGCACGGTGAAAGAACTCTAAGCCTTCACGCCAGTAGTGACGGAGCCAGAAGAAATTGCGGAGGCCGTAGGCAAGCCGGACCAAAAGCTCGTCGAAGGCGGAGGACGAGAGATCACCGTCGACCGTGGCGGCAATGCGGGCGACAGCTTCACTCAATGCCAGCACGTTTTCAATTTCGATCTCGATGCGGTCAAAGCTGGCCCATTGTCGGATGCTCCCGGCGAAACGGTCGGCCAACGTTTGGTAATGGCTTGCCGCTCCATAGACCGTCCGGAATTCTTCTTCCGGACTCAAGGACAAGTGACGGCGAACGAACGCGCGAGCAATCGGGTGGAGGGTATACCGCCGCTCGTCATCGGTTAGGCCGTCGGTGGCTTCGAGCAGTGATGCTTCGAGCAGCTCGTCGAGCCCGGCTTCCGGATTCGCGGCGTCGAACGCGGCGGCGGTGATCGCGGCGCGGTGGGCCGGGACGACAAAGATCGGCAGCGATCGCAAGACGTGGCGAGCATCGTCGGAGAGAGGTTGGACCGAGCCGGCAAACATCTCTTCAAAGATGCTGCCTTCGGCCAGGGCTAACCGGGCTTGGACCCGCTCGACGGTTTGGCCCTGCCGAAGTTGGCCGGCCGCCCAGACCGTGAGCAAGGGAAAGCGACGGGTCGCATCGGCGAGCGGACGAAGCGCCGAATCGGGCGCGCCAACCAGTCTCGGCACCGATTGGCGTGCTCCCTCGGCGCGCAGCAGGGCGAGCGCGTCGTCGACGTCAAGTGGCCCCGGGGCAATCGCGACGACGCGCGGCGGCAGCTTCCGTCGAGTCGTGACGAGAGAGCGTGTTCGTGACGGGAGATCGAAAAGGAACGAAAGTACCGCCGAGTCGGCCCGGTCGACATCGTCGACGACGATCAGGACGGGTTGACGTCCAAGCAGCTCGCGCATGGCTGAGCGTCGATCGGCTAGCTCTCGCCCCAGCAGCCCTGGGTAATCGAGAGTACGTGCGAGTACGTCGAGAAGGCCACTCAAGCCAAGCTCGCCTTGTCGGTTGGCAACCCAGACGATGGCGTCGAAAATGGGGACGGTGACGTCGGCTTCCAGGCTAACCGGTTGCCAATTGCGGGCGGCCTGTAGACAGAGCGTGACCACTGCCTGAGCAAGAGCCGTCTTGCCGGAACCACCCGGGCCTTCGATAGCGACGACGCTGCCTGGTCCGATGGCCAGGCGCCGCACGATCTCGGCCTGCTCGGCGGCCCGCCCAACAAAGCGATCGTACTCGGGACGAGGGCGATTGGTGGGGATGGCGCGTTGGGTAATCTCTTGCCAACTTCGCTCAGCAAACACCGCGAACGCGGCGCGCCGGTAGCGGTAAAAAGTTGACTCGTTCGTCGAAAGGGCGGTCCACGGACGCCGGTGCCCAATGTGCTGAATGAGGAAGATCGCCAGCTTGTCGACTTCGTTCAGACGCTCGTCGTTGAGTGGAGGCACGCCGCTACCACTTTGTTCGGGCAGAGGAATCGGTCCGAACCAGCGCTCGACGTGGCGCATGAGCACCTCACGCCAGGTCTCTTCCCGAGTGGTCCAGAGGCGACCAAGCCCCCCGGCGAGCGCCGGAGGCTCGCGGCCGGCCGCGATTGCTTCGAGCACGCTGCGAATGGTTTGATTGAATTCCGGGTCGATAATCGCGTTCAGTCCCATTGTCTTCGTGCACGGCCTCCGGAATCCGAGCCATTCAAATCGACGCCCAAAAATTGATAGAGAATTGGTAGCGCGCTGACGCCAATTCAACAGCCACGATACATTATCATGTTTAGACAACAATTGTGAAACTAGGAGGAGTCTGCAATGGCTCAAATAGCAAAGGGATTGGAGGGGGTGATCGTTTCCGAGACGTCGTTAAGTCACCCCGATGGCGAAAACGGTCGTCTGATGTATTCCGGGTACGAAATTGCCGATTTGGCGAATCACGCGATTTTTGAAGAGGTTGTCTATCTTTTGTGGGTTGGGCATTTGCCAACCCGAGGCGAACTAACCGAGTTCAATGCACAAATGGCATCGTACCGAATCCTACCAAAGGCTGTCGCGGCGGTGATCCAAACCATGCCGAACGACGTCGAGCCGATGGACATGTTACGCACGGCGGCGTCAGCATTTGGGGCGGTCCAGAAGATCACCGGCAAAGGGACCGTCGAGCATGCGATGGCCCTGACCGCGGTCTTCCCGACGATCATGGCGGCTTTCGACCGACAGCGTCGTGGCCTGGCGCCGGTCGCTCCGCGGTCCGACTTGAGTCACGCCGCGAACTATTTGTACATGCTTTCCGGAGAGGCGCCGAGTGAGCAGCGGACTCGGGCACTTGACACTTATCTGATCCTGACCGCCGATCATGGTTTCAACGCTTCCACCTTCACCGCGCGCGTGATTGCTTCGACATTATCCGACATGTGCTCGTCGATCGTTGGAGCGATTGGTGCGCTCAAAGGACCGCTGCACGGTGGCGCCCCGGCGCTCGTTCTCGACATGCTGCGCGAGATCGGTACTCCCGACAACGCGGAGGCGTGGCTCAACGCGGCACTTGACCGAGGTGACCGCCTGATGGGCTTCGGGCATCGTGTTTACAAGACCGAAGATCCGCGGGCCAAAGTGCTTCGATCGCTCGCCGAGCGAACCAGCGAGATCGACTTTTTCCGTCTGGCGATTCGAGTTGAAGACGTGGCGCTCCGACTGCTTCACGAACGCAAGCCGGACCGTCGACTGTACACCAACGTTGAATTTTATTCCTCGGCAGTGCTGCACGGAGTTGGGTTACCAGACGATCTGTTCACCCCGACTTTCGCGGTCAGTCGAGTGGCAGGCTGGACGGCCCACGTGCTCGAGCAATTGAAGGATAACCGATTGATTCGACCGGCTGCCGAATACGTTGGGCCGACCAATTTGACCTTCGTGCCGATTGAGAAGCGTTAGAGCGATTCTCGATCGCATTGAGCCGGAGACTGTCCCCACCCAGGCACTCCCCGTCCGCGGGGAGGGAGCCGTTACTCGTCCCAAGGTGAACGGAGGGGACCGTCTCTGGGCCCGCCCGAAAAGTGCGAATGCCGTCATTGTTCTTGAAGCTTCGTGGCTTGCGCCACTGCTGGTCTCGATGTAGACTGAAATTGATCCTCGTTGGATGATGTCGATCATCCTCGGAGTGGGCCCGGTGTGGCGGGAGGGGATAAGCGGTGGTGCACGAGATCTGGAACTTGCTTCATCACCACGATCCCCTGGCTCTTTTCGCCTTGCTCGCGGTCGAAGAGTCCGGTGTGCCAATTCCGGTCCCAGGCGACATTGTGATGATGTATGCTGGCTACCGCGTGCACCTGGGCCGCATGTTTTGGTATGAAGCCCTAATAGCAGGGGTTTTGGCAACCCTGGTTGGCTCGTGCATTCTCTACATGATTGGCAAGCGCGGCGGACGGCCTCTCATGACTCGTTTTGGGCGGTATCTCCATCTGACCAATGCCCGTCAAGCACGGATCGAGAGATGGCTCGGTCGTTATGGCGCCCTGGCGGTATTCGTCGGACGGCTCATTCCTGGTATGCGCTGTGGCTCATCCTTTGTTGCCGGTACGTTTGGTGTGCGCTATCCGACCTTCGTGGTCGCTACTGCCGCCTCGGCCTTCGTCTGGTGGGGGCTCTTCCTGTACATCGGAAGTGAGATTGGGGTACGAGTCGCGCCGATCATACAGCGGCATGCCAATCTCTGGTTTGTCTGGGTCGCGGTCGTGGTCCTCGTCTTCGCGATACCGGCTTATCGTCAGTATCGAAGAGAAAAAGCGGGAGCCGCGGAGGACGCCGCGACTCCGGTCCTCACGGCCAACGTGGTCGAGGCTCCACTCCGGGACAGCCTGTTGCGCTGAGCAGCCTCGTCGGCCCTTTCGTGCCATTGCTCCTTCCGATGCGTTTACGTGTCGCCCTCTTCCCTTTTTGCACGTCCCTCGCTGCGCAGCCGACGCTTCTCCCGCAGCCTTTCGCCAATCTCGATTTCTCGTCCTTCCAGGCGGGGTTCGTATAAGGTGAGATCGACCCCGTCGGGGAGATAGCGCTGGGCATAGCGTTGGGGATCGTTTTCGGCGAAGTCGTGGCTATACTGATAATCGACTCCATAACCGAGCCCCTTTGCCCCTTCGAAGGACGCATTTCGTAGTTGAAGCGGCACCTCGATGCTAATCCCATTCTCGATTGACTGCTGGGCGCTCCAGAGCGCTTTCGCGGCGCTGTTCGACTTCGGAGCGGTTGCCAAATACACTGTGCCGGAAGCAAGAATAAGCTGGGCCTCGGGCATTCCGACGTGCTCGACCGCCCGGGCGACCGCTTCGGCCTGAACCAGGGCCTGCGGATCGGCCATGCCAATGTCCTCGGCCGCCGAGATGACCATCCGACGCGCGATGAAGCGAGGTTCTTCTCCGCCTTTGAGCAGTACTGCTAGCCAGAAGATCGCAGCGTCTGGATCCGAGCCCCGCAGACTTTTGATGAACGCCGAAATTGTCTGGTAATGGTCGTCGCCAGCTCGGTCGTGGCGCACATTACGCTGCTGGAGCGCCTCGCGCACCGTTTCGACCGTAATCCGCGAGCGGTCGCCGGATTGGCGAACGAGGAGAGCGGCGGCTTCCAGTCCATTCAGCGCTTGTCGCGCGTCGCCACCCGAGGTCTGGACGAGAGCATCGAGCGCCGAGTCTTCAATCTCGAGCTGCCAGTTGCCGAGACCGTGGTCGGGATCGGCCAAAGCGCGATTGAGCACCGAGCGAAGCTGATCGGTGGAAAGCGGTTCGAGATGAAGGATTCGCAGACGCGAGCGCAGGGCCGGGACGAGATCGAAATAGGGATTCTCGCTCGTCAAACCAATTAATGTCACCAAACCGCTTTCAATGACGGGTAAGAGCGAGTCTTGCTGCGCTTTGTTCCAGCGATGAACCTCGTCGAGAATCAGCACGACTCCCGAGGGCCGTCGCCGTTGCGCTTCGTCGACGACTTTTCGTAACTCGCCGATTCCGGACGACACGGCGCTCAGGGTCGCGACCGGGCGTTTCACTCGACGTGCAATGACGTGGGCGAGACTGGTTTTCCCAGTGCCCGGCGGTCCCCAAAGGACCAACGAGCCAATGCGTCCACTTTCGATCGTCCGTCGCAAAACCCGCCCCGCTCCGAGTAAGTGCTCCTGCCCCAGCACCTCGTCGAGTTCGGTCGGTCGCATCCGCGCTGCGAGCGGCGCGTTTTCTTGAGCGTCAGATTGGGGTGAGTCGCCCGAGGACTCAAAGAAGGTTTGCTGCACAGTGCCTCCGGATCGCATCCACTGGACTCGCGCGTTCATGTATTGTACTTCACGATACGACCGGTAGGCAGGGTGGGCTTGCCTGGGACCGGGATTTGACGGATACTCGACGCTGATACGTAATCACTTCTGCTGGGGGATTGATGCTCGACCGTGCAAAGAATGTTCTGCCAAGTGTGTTGGAAACGATTGGGAACACGCCGCTGGTCGCTCTCGACCGGATCGTCGCCGACCGACCGGGTCGAGTGTTGTTGAAGCTCGAGTACTTCAGCCCCGGTTACAGCATCAAGGATCGTATCGCGCTCAAGATCATTG
>DATLSK010000040.1:0-17960 GCA_035534155.1 Chloroflexota bacterium
GCCGCTGCCGCCAGGTGACTGGCCAGGGCTTCCCTTACCAGGTATTTCTGTACTTTGAGAGTCGGAGTGCGGGGAAAGTCGGAGCCTGGCCATACTCTCCAACCATTGATTTGTTGTACCGGGTTGAGTTGCCGATTGGCAAGCTCGACGATTTCCGCTGGATCCTTCGCCACGGCTGGGCCCAGAAGAAGCACCGCGAAGATACGGCCGTCCCATTCGAGAACCACACTGTCGCGAACGCCCGGTTGACGATTTAACACCGCTTCGACGTCCTCCGGATAAATCTTCAAACCGGCCGACGTGACGATCAAGTCCTTCAACCGCCCCTGAATGAAAAGAAAGCCCTGTCGATCGAACCGCCCCAAATCCCCGGTCCTCAACCAGCCATCGGTGAGGGCGGCCGCCGTGGCGTCGGGACGGCGGTAGTAGCCCGGCGTCACGTTTGGACCGCGAACCTGGACCTCTTCGTCTTCGCCGATCCTAACCAGATCCCCGGTGACCGGTTTCCCAACGGAACCGACTCGGTGACAGCTGGGCGTATTCGCGCTTACCACCGGCGCGGCCTCGCTCAGGCCGTAGCCTTGTAGGACGAGCAATCCCAGGGCATCCCAAAATCGCTCCAGATCGACGTCGAGAGGCGCGCCGCCGACGACGACATAACGAAGCCGGCCGCCAAACTGGCGCAACAGGGGCATGGCGATGGCACGACGGACGATCGGTCGCAATGCCAGCCGGATTGGTACGGACCGCGTGACGGCGGTATAGGCGGCCTCGGGTAAACCGCCGCGAATTCGCGCCTGCAGGAAGTCTAGCAGCCGTGGCACGACGACCAGGACGTTCGGTCGTTCGTGACGTAAAGCCTCGACGAGTGCGGACGGCTTGAATGCGTGGACATAGACGATCTCCCCGCCGCGACTGAGCGGTAAGAAAAGTCCAACCATTTGCTCGAAGGCGTGGCTCAGTGGCAAGAGGGAGACGAACCGATAGAACGGTTCGGGTGGCACGATCGGCTGGATCGCCGATAAGTTCGCGCTGAGGTTCTCGTGGGTTAGCATCACTCCGCGTGGGCGCGCGGTTGTGCCGGAGGTATAGACAATTTCGGCCAGGTCGCTCGGAGCGACACTCGGCCACTCGGCTCGTTCTGGCTGGCCTGGCCGCGCTTCCCATTCAAGCTCATCGACGAATCGAACCTGGTGAGAACCGCTGGCGTAAGGCTGAAATCGACCGCGTAGCAGCAGTTTCGCATCAGTCTCGTCCAACACCCGCTCCACGAAATCGGCCGAACTGTGTAAGTCCAGCGGGACGGCAACGACCCCGGCGGCCAAGCAAGCGAGAAACGCTCCGACCCATTCGGGCGAATTCGGCCCCCAAAAAATAACGCGGTCGCCTCGGGTGATTCCTTGTCGCGTCAGCCAGTCGCCCGTGGCTCGGATCAAACGAGACAATTCAATATAGGTCCACCGAAACGTACGAAATTCGGTGCGATAACCGAGGGCAGGCCGTCCATCGAGAGTCGACAGGCCGAGAATCAATTGTTGAAGGCTAACGCTCATCGTCCGGCTGGGGCGCATTCGTCGTCTCGCTCAGTCGCCTGAACGACGATCGCCGCGGCCACGGCGTATTCGCCTTCGTGGCTGATCGAGACGTCGATTGAGCAAATCTGCCGACGACCAGGACGGTCGTCCAGAGCAACGATCGGACGGCCAGTTGAATGCGACGTGATCGTAACCGAACGCCAGATCGGTCTCTCGCCGAGGGCTTTGAAGACTGCCTCTTTCGCGGCGAAGAGTCCGGCTAAATGGGCCGGTCTCAGATCGCGAAGCTCGGTTGGGTGGAAGACACGCTCGAGGAATCGCGGACTCTGGGAAAGCCGAGCGATCCGTTCAATCCGCGCGAGATCGATGCCGGTAGCGATGCGCATGCCACGTTCCGGTCTCCGAACAGAATCTCAAATTTGGCCGCAGATTCTGTGCCGGAGATCACCGGATCGTTTGCCCCGAACCAGCCTTTGCGGATGCACACCTTGGCGCGCCAGTCCGTTACGGCCACTCGGCTCTATTGTCCCGTTGCCTTCGCGGTTTGTTGTTGAAGCTGGTTCAAATCACTCTCCAGCGCTTGCAGTTCTTGTCCATACGCGGCCCAATTCCCGTCTTTCAGCGCTTGTTGCGCGTTCGCGTAGTGGGTCTGCGCTGATTTTACCAGGTTGGCAATTGGGGTCAGCGTTGCCGATGGCACGGTCGTCCCTGACGTTGGCTGGGTACCGGTCGCCGAAGTCGAACTCGCCGACGTATTGTTGTTTTGGCCGAATAGCTGCTGCAACGCGTCGTTCAGGGACGTGCCCATGACCAGTTTGTCTTCGGTAGCCAGAATGACCCTCTTGAGCTCGGGAAGCTGACTTTGATTCGCTTGGAGGTAGAGTGGCTCGACGTAAAGGGTCGAGTTCTCAATCGGAAGAACCAGCAGATTTCCACGAATGACTCGCGAGCCTTGCTGACCCCAGAGAGTAAGCTGCGCTGAGATCGACGGGTCCTGGTCGATGCGCGCTTCTACTTGCATCGGACCAAAGATGACCTTGTCTTTCGGATATTGGAAGACAACCATCTTGCCATAATTGGGTGCATCAGATTCCGCGGCGAGCCACGCGATCATGTTGGTTTTGCCGGCCGGGGTGAACGGAAGCATGAGCAGAAACTCTTCTTGCTTCGCACCCGGCAATCGCATCACTACATAATAAGGCTGCATCGACTGGGCGGTTCCAGAGGAGCCATCTTGTGGAATATCCCAAAGATCTTCGCGATTGTAAAAGACCTGTGGGTCGGTCATGTGGTAGGCCCGGAGCATTTGCGATTGAATCAGGAACATGCCTTCTGGGTAGCGAATGTGCGCTCGCTGGTCGGCGGTCATCGCCGACATCGGCTGAAAGAGGCTTGGAAAAATCTTCTCGTACGTTTGGATCATCGGATCACTGGGATCGGAAACGTAAAGGTGGATGCTTCCGTCGTACGCATTCGTGACAATCTTAACCGAGTTGCGAATGTAATTTAGTCCATTGCTTTGCGGTGTTGAATACGGATACGCGTCGGTGTAGGTGTAGGCATCCTGATACCAATAGAGCTGACCGCCCGAAACCACCAGGTAGGGATCAGGGTCTTTCAGCAAAAATGGGGCGAGCAGGTCGGCGCGGTTAGTAATCTGGCGATTATAAATAATCCGGCTATTCGGCTGGAGGTAGCTCGTCAGCAACATGTTGGTGTCCTGAAAATGGAGGGCAAAAGCGAGCTTGCGCCAAATCGAGTTCAAGACAACGCCACCGTCTCCCTGGTATTTGGCGTAAACGTTTTGATTTCCCTTGGGGTAGTCAAATTCGTCCGCGCTCGTGTCGACGATCACGTAGCCGTTGCCGGACTCGCCAAAGTAGATCTCGGGGTGGGTAATTGGGATGCTGCCGGTCGGTGGGATATCCTGAACGATAAATTGGGGTAAGCCTTCCGAAGTGACTTCATTTACTGGACTCATCGCTAAGCCATAGCCGTGGGTGAACTGCAAGCGCTGGTTCAGCCAGGTCTGCGCTTGAGCGGGTAGCTTGGTAGGCGAAAGCTCGCGGGCGCTCAGCACCACCTGTTGATACTTGCCGTTGATTCGATAGCGATCGATATCAATGTCGTTGAACTGGTAATAGAGGCGAATTGTTTGTATTTGATTGTACGTGGCGAGCAAAGGGCGATAGTCCCACAATCGAATGTTGCTGAACGTCTGTGGGTTTCTCTCGACAACGCCCGGAGCCGGAGAGGCATCCCCCGGAAATTGTTGCACATCGATTTGACTTAAATTGAAGGCGCGGCGGGTCATTGCGATGTTATTGCTGATGTACGATGACTCTCGCGCGAGTTCGGATGGTTGAACTTCTACCTTTTGGACGATGGATGGGTAGACCCCACCGAGAAGGATCGCGGCGAGGATCCACACCGTGACAGAGAGTCCGGCGAGGGCGTATCCCTTGCGAAAGGCGGTGACGACAAACGCCGCTCCCATCGCGATGGCAATGACCGCGAGAATCCTCAGCGCCGGCAGTGCAGCGTGGACGTCGGCGTAGCCTGCTCCGGTAAATACGTTGTGCTGAGCGTAAACGAGATCATACGTCCCGAGCACGTAACCCCAAGCGAGCAGAAGTGCGAAAAGCGCGGCCATCGCGAGAAAGTGCAGTCGAATATTGTGTACCGCCGCGAGAGCGGCGACGTCCGAGCTCTGAAAGCTAAAGCCGTACGAGCGCAGAACGTAGTAGCCGCCGGTAATACCAGCGATCAGAATCAGAGTAACCAGGCACCACCCCTGAATGAGGTGGAGAATTGGTAGGCTAAAAACGTAGAAGCCGACGTCCATGCCAAAGAGCGGATCACGGGTACCGAATGGAGTCTGGTGGACAAAGGTGAGGATGGCTGGCCATTCGGACGCGACGAAAAGCCCCTCGAAAAACGCGACGACGACGGTAATGATCAGGGCGCCGTAGGTTACGCGACGGTCGGCGGCTTTTGCCTGCATTCGCGCAATGTAGGTGAATACTCCTTCGCGAGCCGTGGGAAGTTCGCCGACTCGGCTGACAACTACTCGGGCGATGAGCAGACTCGCCATGGTTAAGAGCAGAAAGACGCCGGCTCCTAACGCAAACAGGGTAAATTCAGACGTCAGGACCGTCTTAAAAACGGCGACCTGACCGACGCTCTGAAACCAGAGGTAGTCGGTATAGATATTCGCCGCGGCGGGCGCCGCGATCAGCAGCACGATAACGATCGCAACGAGGATCACAATGACCACGTTAGCCGTCCCTTCCCGCGCCGAGATTTTCTAGGCAGATTGAGCCGTCCCGGTCAACTTTCCGGCAGCGGCCCGTTGCTCCAATCGACTCGCCCGGGAACCACAAGCTCGGAATAACCCGCGCGATGCAACAAGTCAATCGCCCGACCGTAGTTCGCGGCTACATTCGCCGGACGATGAGCGTCGGCGGTAATAATCGTCGGTATACTCTTGGCCGCGCAGCTAGCCAGGATTTGGAGACCGGGATTGGGAGATTCGGCCGGCTTCGACCAGCCGGAGGTGTTGAGCTCAACCGCTAACTTTGTCGTCGAGACTTCCTGTAGGACTTCTTCGACCAAACCGACGTACCACGCGTTGTCGGTCGGGAAATAGCGATCGTCCCGATTCCAAAGAGTAATGCGGTCAAGATGACCGATGACGATGGGCATTGGCCAGTCCTTGACCTCACTGATCAGGCGAAGGACGCGGTGATAGTAGTCTTCGACGACCGGTCGATAATCGCCAGAATGTCGTTTTGCAACTTCCTGGACAAAGGCATCGTTGCTTTCGTCATACGTCCACGGCTCGGCCTCAGGCTGCCCAACATAGTGAACCGACGCCACGAAGTAGTCGAACTGGCGCGACAGAAATTCTCGGTGGTAAAAGTCGGTTAAACCCGGTAAGTAGTCCAGCTCCAAGCCCAGCAAAATCGGAAAACGGCCGACGTATCGAGTAGCGAGCAACCGAACGTCGGCACAGTATGAATCGAGGTTCGCCAGTGGCATTGCGTACTCACAAGGGAACGGCAAGGGAGCGTGTCCAGAGGCGCCATATGCCGACAAGCCGGCCGCTATCGCCGCTTCAACGTACTCGTAGATTTCTCCGTGCCCATCGCAGTAACGGCTATGGGTGTGAATGGATGACAGGGAGGTGGAAACGAGCGGTGGCTGCCTATTCACGCTGTTGAATCCTCGATGCCAGATGGATCTCGAATTGGATTGCTCTCTTTCGATGGTCCACTGTCCAGGCGGCCTCGCCAATTGGACAAGCGGAGACGAGAGGACGCGTTCATTATACGCTTTGCCGCGACGGAAGTCGTTATTCGACAAGACCGCGTCTTTTCTTGCTACTTGGACCAGATCACGAGGTCGGGTACAATGCTGGCGTTGTCTCCTGGTCGGTCACTCACCGACCGGTCGAGCAGACAGTACGGGAGACAACCCTGGGAATCCTACTCTGGGGAGGTAATGACCAGCATGCGATTACTGACATTCACCGCTCGAGGCGGCCGACGCGCGGGCCTCGAAATCAATGGGAAGATTGTCGACCTGGCAGGCGCGGCCGGGGCCAAGGCGTCGACGGATCGATCAGTCCAGGATTTGCCGGCCGATTTGCTGCAGCTACTCGAATCGGGAGATGCGGGACTGCGGGCGGCGCGCAGCGTCGAGGCGTGGGTCAGGGCTGAGCTGACGGCCGGCCGTTCACCGATCGGTCCGGACAACCAGCCGATCGTTTTCGATCCTGCGAGCGTTCGGATTGATCCACCCATCGCCCGACCGGGCAAGATCATCTGTCTCGGCCGTAATTACGCCGAGCACGCGGCCGAGGGCGGACACGAAGTCTTGCCAGCCCCAATCCTTTTTGCCAAGTTCGCGAACACGATTGGTGGTCCTGGCGACGCGATCGTCGCCGCGCGGGCGACCAAGCGCTTGGATTACGAAGCCGAGCTAGCGGTCGTCATTGGGAAGCGAGCGAAGCACGTTGCCATTGAAAACGCCCTGGAATACGTCGCCGGTTACATGAACCTCAACGATGTGAGCGCGCGTGATCTCCAAAATGAAACCAGCCAGTGGCTGCGAGGGAAAGGGGGCGACACCTGGGCGCCGTGCGGGCCTTATCTGGTCACCCGGGACGAGATTCCTGATCCACACGCTTTGAGCATCCGGTGCCTACTGAATGGTGACGTCATGCAAGAGTCAAACACCGGCATGATGATCTTCAAGATTCCCTTCCTGATTCACCACATCAGTCAAACGATTACCTTGGAGCCGGGCGACATTATTTCGACTGGAACGCCAAGCGGGGTTGGCGACCACCGAAAACCACCGCGCTATTTGCACGCTGGGGACGTGGTTCGGGTTGAAGTCGAAGGATTGGGCGCACTCGAAAACCCGGTCGTCGACGAGTAAGACCCTCCCCACCTTCCGGGCGAAAATGAAAACGCGGAGATGGACCGAATGCTTCGGTCCATCTCCGCAGATCGCCGCTGGAACTTTAGGCTCCTGCCATCGCGTGTCTCACGCCCGGCAATGAACCCATCCTAACCGTGGCGTCGTTGCCAGCGTTCACGCTTCAGACGCTTCCGGTGCTTGTGCTTATTCATTTTCTTTCGGCGCTTCTTGACAACTGAGCTCAAACACAGTCTCCATTTTGAAGAATAATGTCACTGACAGGATACTGGGGCGGCTCCCCGAATGTCAATGTCGGCTTTGTTGGTACTTCGCTTCGTACCCATTCGGATCTGATACCACCAGTCAAGTATACTTCAACCGCGAGAGCCGAATGGCGCTTCCCGTCGCGTCGGGACTGGATCTCGTCTAAATCGATCTGAACCGGCGAAGGTCTGTCTGAGAGGAATGATGAACGGATTTCTCGACCATCTTGAATGCTCCGCGTGCGCCGCAACCTATGATGCCGATCAGCTACATACGGTGTGTCCGAGTTGCGGGAAGGTGCTGATCGCGAAATACGATCTGAAGAAGGTGCGCGACGCCGTGCGCCCGGACGATTTCACGCGCCGGAGTGGATCGCTCTGGCGGTATCGCGAGGTGCTGCCGGTTCGAAACCCTGAGAACGTCGTCACCCTGGGCGAAGGGTGGACCCCCTTGCTCGATGCTCCGCGCCTGGGCGCCAGTCTGGGATGCCGGCGCATCCTACTCAAAGACGAAGGCATCAACCCAACCGGAAGTTTCAAGGCGCGCGGTTTGACCGTCGCGGTCTCAAGAGCGAAGGAATTAGGCGCACGTCGCCTCGGAACACCGTCCGCCGGAAATGCCGCGTGCGCCATGAGTGCCTATGCCGCGCGCGCCGGCCTACCGGCCTACGTCTTTATGCCACGCGATGCTCCAGTCATGAATCAAGCCGAATGCGTTGCCTACGGCGCGCACCTTTTCCTTGTCGATGGCTTGATTTCGGATTGTGGTCGAATCGTCCGACGTGAAGGTGGCGAGCGTGGCTGGTTTGACGTTTCGACTCTTCGTGAGCCGTACCGCGCCGAGGGAAAGAAGACGATGGGCTATGAAATCGCCGAACAGTTGGGATGGCGATTGCCGGACGTCATTGTCTATCCGACCGGCGGTGGAACCGGCATCGTTGGGATGTGGAAGGCGTTCGCGGAGATGGAAGAGCTGGGGTGGATCAGTGCCAAGCGGCCGCGGATGATCAGCGTCCAGGCGGCTGGCTGCGCGCCGATCGTTCGTGCCTTCGAGCAAAACCTGAATCACGCCGAGGCGTGGGCGGGCGCCCAAACGATTGCTGGCGGTCTACGCGTTCCCGCGGCGATTGGGGACTATCTGATTCTCGATGCGATTCGAGAGAGCGGCGGTACCGCGCTTGCCGTTGACGACGACCAAATCGTGGCCGCGATGCGCGAGCTGGCGGCGCTTGAAGGGGTCTTTGTCTCCACCGAGGCCGGGGCAACGCTGGCCGGTCTGCGCCAACTACTCGTAACCCAACAAGTTGACCCCGATGCCGAGATCGTTTTGTTCTTGACGGGCTCCGGATTGCTGAGTGCTGATGCAATTACCGTCGACCGGCCGGTTCTGGATCCGGACGACGTCGAGGGATGTCATCGGGCGATCGATCTTGCGATCGAGGCCTAGGCTCAGGCAGGTGATCGCTATAACGCTTGCCTATCTAACGAATCGGCGGTAGGTGGTTTGACTCGGCGGCGGAAAGGTGGGAGTGATCGATCACCGCTCCCGGGGCGCGGGCCAGTAACTCGCGGTTTGCGACGGTGAAGCTGTAGAAAACTGGAAATCCCACCGAATTGAGGTGGACCGCTTCGACCCCACTCGGATAGGTCGCCTTCAGCGCCGCGAGACGCGGATCCTGGCCCGACCCGACGATGAACACGATGCCCTTGTCGAACGGGACGCGCTGGATCGGGAGCGGAAGCGGGCGATCGTGCACGTTCACACCGTCGAGATTCGGAACGAGAAACTGAATGGTTGGATAATCGAGAGAATTCTCTCCAGCAAGCTCGTATGCGCGATAGTTCTGTCTTGTCGTTTCCAGATATTGGGCTAACGTGGTTTGAAAGTCAGACGGCTGCATTTTGGGGTGAAGAACAAAATACCCCACGTAATTGCCGTAGCCGATTAAGATCAGTAGTACGACGATCGGGATCGTGAACATTCGATTTCCGGTCGGACCGAAGCGTTGGGCGAAACCTCGCCAGACGTAGTCCACAGTGATCGCGGGCAGAAGCGACAGCACCGCCAGCATTGCAACCAGGTGCGGTGCAAAGAGAGCATCCCCCGCGGGCACCGAGCCAACCAGCAAGGTAAACCAGATCCAGATCCAAATGAGGAAGAACTCGGCGCGTTTCAGGCGCGCGGTGACAATCCCCAAGCCCAGAACTGTCAAGGCACTTGACCAGAAGTCGAGGAGCGGGCCGCGAAACGCAAGATTATCGCTCGTTTCGCCGAGAAGATTGAACGCGCCGATCGTTCGGATAAATTGTTGCCACAGCGCGTACGGAATTGAGTGCGTGTGGTACACCCCAAATTCGTGTTGGACAAACTGCGGATCGAGGTAGGTCGGGCTGCCGGCGTGGAGCAAGGCGTTCGGATCCTGGAGGTAAGTGAGGCCAAGTGGCGCGAAAGCGATGACCGCGCCGGCCACGAGCACTAGGAATCCGCGCCAATTGGCTCCGACGAAGTGCGGCTCCCGAATCGCGCGGTAGAGCAGGTATAGTCCGATCACGATCACTGTCGCGCGAGCCGCGAAATAGAGCTCACCGGAAAATCCCACGAGAAATCCGGCGATCAAAAAGTCCAGAATGTGGTTTTTTTCGAGACCACGTAACAGGAAATAGAGAAGCAAGACACTGATCAGCAAAGCCTGAATGTTTTGAATACCGACGCGGCTGAGGCCGATCGCGACCTGACCCATCGCGAGAATTAGCGCGGACAGCGCGGCGATGCGAACTGAAAATAATCGCTTTGCAACGACGTACCAAATCGCCACTGCCAGAGTTCCCTCGACCACCGAAGTCATGCGCAGACCAAACAAGTTGTCGCCAAAGACTCGCAAAGAAAGGGCGGTCGGGAGAAAACCAAGCTCGGGAAATCCATGCCAGCCAAGGCCAAAGATGTTCGTAATCTTGCCGGAGAGAATCAAACGGGCTTCGACGCCGACCGCTCCATCATCTCCATGAACCACAATTGGAAACTCGGTCAGGTCGATGAATCGAAATAGAAACGCGACGACCACAATCGCGACCACGCCTGCCAGTTCCAACCGGGATTGAATTGTTCGGCGGATTGACAGCGGGAAGCTTGTCCAAAAGCCCGTGGCTAATAGCCAGAACGCCATCGCGGCAAGCCAGAATGGCACGGCGCGAGCCGGCTGACGTGCCGAGGTTATCTCGTAGACCATTGCAACGGCAGATACGCTGCCCGCGATCAGGCTGATAATTGCCGCGTACCGTCTCGTTGGACCGTGTGATTGAGGCGGGTGGTCTGACCACTGCTCGGGCGCAAGTGAGAAATCACCGTAGTCACTCGAGTGGTCAATCGCGCGAGCGCCGACGAGCGCCGTGATCAGCGCGACCGCGTACAAACCAATCGCGGGCCAAACTGCCTTTCCTGGAGTCAGAAGCCATTGCGCCACGAACGCAATAAGCACCGCCAGCAACATCGCCGCGAGACCGAGCGAGACTTGCTTACGCTTTCGGCTGGCATCGACGCTCAGAGCAGCGGGCTCTGGACCCTCTGGCGGCCATTGAAGCTCGCTCGGGGCATCCGTCCGACTGAAAAACCAATCGCGGCGGGCGATTCTCTTTGCAATTGGTCGATAACCCTCGGCGCGGTTCGCAACCTCATGGCGCCGACTTTGGATCCGCTTGGTCAATAGCGCAATCAATCCGGCGGCGCCCATGACAATCAGTACGGTCAGCCTTCGTGGCGACACTCTCTTCCCTCTAGCCTACCCGAAATGCCGGCGATCCATTCGACGGCGCGATCTCGTCATCGCACTGTCAACGTCCGAATGTGAGATCCCGATGGACCGATTCAAGCGACCACGAGGTTCGAGCTCGACGAGGTGCTTCGCGCCAATGTTGGCCAAGTAAACGGTACCGTTGCCGGCAACGGCAAAGGCTCGTCGCGTATCGAAAGTGCTAGAGTCCAGTTGCGGCGGAGAAATTGTTTGCAGACGAGTATTGACGGCGGTGATGAGTCGAGGCGCCAGCCGATCTATTGGCTGAGTCGCGTCGACGATGAATCGTCGAAGCTGAAGCTGGGGAGGAATCAGTATGATTATGCCTTGAGCGAGGACGGCGAGGGCAAGCGCAGGGCCGAGGAAGACCCAGGCGCGGTTTGCTATGGACCACTCGAAGGGACTGGCAACGGCTTCTCGCCAGATCGCATCGGTAGGTGTTTGATGGCGTTTCGAATCTGAGAACGCTTGGTCGCCGTTCGCTGTGCTCGACCGCCCCCATCCAACTGAAGCAGGTAAGTTATCCAGGTCTGGCGGTACGTTTACCTTTGCGTCTCTTTGTTTCTGTCGCAGGAACAGATAGAGACCAGCCGATGCGAGTAATGCAAACGCGCCAATCCCGGGAAAGAGACCGCGGGCCATCACTTACCTCGGTACGAAGAGACTTAGTGACGGTAGAGCGACCCTTTCTCAACCAATGCACTCTCTGCCACGTTCGCTCATTGTACCGTAAGATGGCCGTACGTGCCTAAGAGCCAAACGGATTACCCGCCTGGTTGAACTTTCATCGTGCTTAGCGTGGAAATGCCTTGCTGGCCGTCGTTGCTCAGCCATCTGTCGGCCAGACTTCCGTCGAGAAGCCAGTGGTAGCGGTCGGCGAGGACCTCCTGGCCCAGCCGGGTGGTATCTGTTTCTTTTGCATTGTGCAGGGCCCGAAACTTGGATTCGATGCGGACGCGCGCGTCGCGAAACGTCTGGCGACTCAATTCGCTGCTGCCTGGAGTCACCCTTGCGTACGCAGTCGTCGCAGTGACTACGAAAAGGTCGACGCCAATGTCGGCCAGGTGTGAGACGAGTGCTTGCTTTTGCTCGAGGTTGCGCATGTGGCGAAGCATCGAGTAGAAGGCAACGCGACTGAGACGACGGCTGCTATGCCGGACGTAGCGAAGGTACTCAAGTGCCTCGGGTTCGTCGATGCCGGGGCACGATAGGTCGCCTTCGTTTCGCGGCTTCACCATTCGACCGTACCATTCGGCATAGTGCTTCCCGACTTTCGCCGCCTCACGCAGCTTGTCAACACCCTCGCTGCTAAACATCCGAGACGTACGCTTCAAGTGGGGATCCCAAACTTCGCGGGCGATAAACAGCTTCAGAATCTCGCTCGATCCTTCGCCGATCAAATACAGACGGGCGTCGCGGAAGACCTGCTCGATTGGGACCGGGTTTTCGCCGCGAATCCGTAGGGAGTCGGCCTTTTCGTAGCCTCGCCCGCCCCGAATCTGCATCGCCGTATCGACGATTTTCCAAAGGCTTTCCGAGCAAAACAATTTGGCGACTGCCGCTTCGATCCGAAAATCCGACTGGCCACGATCGATCATTCCGCAGACCAGGTAGGTGACTGCTTCCATTGCGAAGATGTCGGCCGCCATCCGCGCGAGCTTTTGCGTGTTCAGCTCGTGTTCGCCGATCGGCTTCCCAAAGGTTTGTCGCTGATTCGACCATTCCACGGCCGGAGCGAAGACTTGCTTTGCCATGCCCAGGCAAACCGAGGCGAGAGAAATTCGGCCAACGTTCAAAGTAGACAGGGCCATCTTGAGCCCTTTCCCGACTTCGCCGATCACATTCTCGACCGGTACATTGACGTCGGTGAAGCGAATCCAACCGTTTTCGATGCCCCGACATCCCATGAATTCACAGCGTTGCTGGACTTCGACCCCCGGCGTGGTCATGTCGATGACAAACGCCGTAATCTTGCCGTCTACCTTGGCGGTAAGCACGATCACGTGGGCTATTGTCCCGTTGGTGCACCAGAGCTTTTCCCCGTTGATGACGTATTGACGTCCATCGGGACTGAGGACGGCGGTGGTGGACATGTTGGCTGGATCGGATCCAACGTTGGGCTCGGTGAGCCCGAAGGCCGAGATCGCGCCGGCGGCGATGCGTGGCAGCCAGGTGCGCTTTTGTTCGTCGTTGCCGTAAAGCAAGATCGGTTTCGACACGCCGATTGACTGATGAGCCGAGAGTAGGAGCGCGAGAATGTTGCAATAGCTGGCGATCAGGGCAAGAACCCGATTGTAGTTAGTCTGGGAAAGACCGAGACCACCGTACTCCTTGGGGATGTTCATGCCAAAAAGGCCAAGCGACGCCAGGCCATCGAGCACGACGCGCGGGATCTTGCCGGAGCGCTCGATCTCGCTTGGATCTACTTCTCGGATGAGGAAGTCAGCAACCGTGGCGCAGATCGTGTCGCCCACGAGCTTATCTGGAGAATTCTGCTGCAGATAGGGTGCGACGAGGCTGAAGTCAGGCTCGCCGCCAAAAAGCTGAGTCATGAAGCTGGGGCGCTTGATATCCTCGCGGGCGGCTTCGACGTCTCGAACGTTCTGCAAAAGGCTGCTCATCGTGCTCCTCCCGTCACGAGGTGCCCACGGCCGCGGCGTGATAACGAGTCGACGGCGGTGGGGCTCACCCGTCTGAATGGGGCAAAAACCGCGCCAACAAAAAGAGCTGGATGAATCTTTGCGTTCATCCAGCTCTTTCGCGCGAAGCGGGTACTTTTCACCCCTTCGAAAATGGTGGAGATGCCGGGAGTCGAACCCGGGTCCGACGAAATGGGCGAGCAGTCAACTACAAGCTTAGTCAGCGATTTGTTTTCGCCCGGGGGGCCCCCACTGACGGGGTCCGGCCAGGCTATCGGACTTGTCTTTGCTCGAGGCTCGTCCGCGCCACCTCGTGCGCACCCCGACATTTCAGCGCCCGCTCTCAGCCCATCGGGGTGAGACTGAGGAAGACGTCACCGCCTAATTAGGCGGCGAAGGCCAATTCTTGATTGTTGGCAGTTATATGTTTGCCGGTGTTTTACGAGTGACCATCCGGCATCTCGGCTTGCTACTACTAACCTTCTCCCGCCGTCGAAACCAATCATCCCCATGCGATGTGTTCGTGCTTCGACTGGTCGGTCAGACACGTGCCAGACGTTGTGCTACTGTCGTAACGCGCGCTCGATGTCGCGCTGCGCGTCGCGCTCAGCCATGGCCTCGCGCTTGTCGTATAGGTGCTTGCCCCGGGCGATACCGAGCTCGACCTTCGCGCGACCATTTTTGAGATAAAGCCGTAAAGGCACGATTGTCAAGCCCTTTTCCTGAGTCTTCTCGATCAACTCGCGAACTTGCCGGCGATGCAGGAGTAGCTTGCGACGCCGCTTGCTTGGTTGATTGAGCCAACTGCCCCACTCGTACGGAGCGATGTAGACTTCCTCTAACCAAGCTTCGCCTTTGTCCACTCGCGCAAAGCCTTCTTGAAGACTCACCTGGCCGGCCCGAAGTGACTTTATCTCGGTACCGGTCAAGACCAACCCGGCCTCGTACGTATCGAGAATAAAGTACTCGTGCCGAGCCCGACGGTTCTGGGCAATGACTTTGAAGTCAGCTTTATCCATAATTGATTATATCACATCGTCCGAGCAATTGTTCGTCGACTCCCGGACGGCCATGAATTTACCGTCGGCTTCCGCGATTAATTGCCCGGCCGCGTCGACGATCGTCGCACGAACGTTGACCAGGCCCAGGCGAACCCGCTGAACCGTTCCAAACAGAGTATAAATCTCCGCGATTGGCGCCGGCTTCCGCAACCGAGCGTGGATCTCCGCGGTGACCGCCGGGCCAACTGCGAACATCGCGGCGTAAGCCAGGGTCTCGTCGAGGAGGGTCATGATGATCCCGCCGTGGAGAATGCCGTCCCATCCTTGATGTTCTGGCTGTGGTCGAAACTCGGCCCGAGCCCCTCCGTCTTCACGACGAAATCGTAGATGAAGGCCAATGGGATTTTCGGTTCCACAGGCGAAGCAGCGGCGATACGCTCCGCCACTTGCTCGAATCAGCGAGGCATTGTCACTCACGATCGTTTATCGCGCGCTCCGATTTCCGTCGGCCAAATGGGGCCAATTAGGCGGATATTCTATCACCGGACGACTTGGTAAGCTAGCAGACGAGAGAAGGATGAGATGTTCGCTCGGCTTTCCCTGGCATTTGATTGATTCCACGGGTGCGTGGTTGCTATGATCCCCTCAGAGCACGGCAACCTCACGGCTCACTTCAGCTCAATCTACGACGACAAAGGAAAGTAGCAATGTCAGAACAAGATCGGCCACCAGAAATCCGACGAGCAATGATGATCGCCGCTCACCCCGACGATCCGGAGTTTAGCTGCGCGGGTACCATCGCCAAGTGGGCGGCCATGGGACGCGAGATTACCTACTTGCTCCTAACCAGTGGCGACAAAGGCTCCCACGACGCCGCGGTCCGACCTGGACAGATTGCCGGCCAACGTGAGGAAGAGCAGCGAGCCGCTGCCGCGGCGCTTGGGGTAACTGAGGTCATTTATCTGAATTATCCCGATGGAATTCTCGAGAACACGCTCGAGCTTCGACGGCGATTGACTTTGATCCTTCGTGAGCGCCAACCAGACGTCATTTTTGCAATCGACCCCTGGCGTCATTACCAGATGCATCCGGATCATCGCGCCGCGGGGCAGGCCGCGCTTGACGCGATCTTCGCGGCGCGCGAGTGGTACATTTTCCCGGAACAATTGGTCGGCGAGCGGCAACCGTGGCGAGTGACGGAAGCCTACCTCTTTTGGGCGCAGGATCCGGACCATTGGGAAGACGTTTCGGAGACCGTCGACCTGCGAATCGGGGCGTTGAAGAACCACGCGAGCCAGGTGCAGCGCCGACTTGACACGTTAGATGAGCGCGTGCGGAAAGGGCTGCGCGAGACCGGCAAAGATCACGGACTCGAGTACGCCGAGGCATTTAAGAAGCTGAAGTTTTAGTCACCAGGCTGGTTCAAATCGGGCGCCCGTTGGCACGGCTCTTGCCGTACGTGGTTGAGACGAGTGCCCGATGTCCGTTCGCTTCGACGTTGTTGGGCGCTTTGGAGGTCCGGCACGGCGACGATTATTCCGCTCGCCCTCAAACCCGTGTTGCGTCGCGAGATCGACTTGGCGGTTTCTCAGGCCGGCGTCGGCCGACCGCAGCGTACGTTCAGCAGCCTGGCTGCGTTGTCGGCGATTGTTTCCGACATTGAGGCCTACGTACAACACCGGCGCGGCGCCGACATTTCCAGCGTACCATTGCCCTGACGACCGCGGTTTTCGGGGTGATGGCCGGTGTCGAGTCGTTTTTCGAACGCCTGCGTAGAAGCTTTTGCCAGCGCATCATGTGGACCCAGGTCTCGCTGACGCCGTTTGTCGTCACGGCTAGTATCAACGCGGCCGATTCGGATCGAAACAATCGACGTTGGTTAGCCACATTTCCGACGCGAGTGTGTTAGACGCCGAGATTCGTGCCGACTCCACGGCGTTTGACGTTTCCCTGGACGGAGAGGGCGAGTGCGCGGAGTCCGGGATTATCGAACCAATGCTGGATCGAGGTATGAAGCGACGCTTCAAAGAGCTTTGGATCTGCGATGACCGCGTCATGCTGACTCAAGGGGCGGGGAATCCTGCAATTACGATTTCGGCGATCGCCGCGCGTACTGGAACCACCGACCATTGTTTTGATCGTTATCGTGCTCGGAATTGCCCGGATTTGGTCGAGGCTCCAAAAGGAACCACAGATGCGGGACAGCGTGAGTTGGGCGCGGCGATCTTGGATCACTCCACCCGATGCCGCGGCGAGCTGGAAACAAGGCGCTCGCTGAAATCGATAAGAGGATAAAGATGCCAGAACGAAAAGTATTCAAAGATTACGAGGAATCGGACGTACGCGACGTGTTTGAGGACGCACACCCAACTGGCTGGCAAGACCTAATCAGATGGCTGAATCAACATGGCCTGGCGACTTCGGCGGTTACGCCCGGCGAGGCCGCGCATATGATTGCCGACGCGAAGCAAGCCGCGAAAGACAACGTACCGTTTTCGTCCAATCCTGAGCAAGTATCCCGAATCATGAAGAGCCACCGCAACCCCGAGCTTGTTCGGCAAGAGGAGCAGGTCTGGCTGGCAAAAACCGATCTCCCTGGCGCGCCCAGGGATGAAAGCGTGCGCCGAGTCTCCTAGGGCCGGCTCATAAGGGTGACTTGGCAGGTACGCCGGCTCGTCTTGGATAAGCGGCCGGACTTGGCCGGACCTTGGCCATCCGAATCAACTGGCGGTCTTCCTCGAGACCCGGCAGCTTGACGATCACCGGGTCGAGCAACTTTCCGCCGAGCGTGCTGATTGCTTTTTTGGACGCGGCGACCTCGTCGACGATTCCCAGCTTCTTCATCGCGATGACTTCACCACCAATCCGCGCCAAGGGCAGGCAAAACTCGGCAAGGGTCGCCAGGCTGGCGACGGCGCGGGCGACGACGACATCGTAGCTCGCGCGTTGATTCGGGAGGTGAGCAATCTCCTCGGCGCGCCCACAGATCACCCGTGCATTTGAAAGTCCTAGCTCGTCGATGACGTGCCCGAGAAATCGACACTTCTTCTGAGTCGCTTCGAGCAGGGCGACCTGAAGATTTTCTCGAACAATCGCCAACGGAATGCCAGGCAGACCTGCCCCGGCCCCAACATCGATCAGACTCGCGGGTTGTTGGCCGGTTCGGACCGGTTCGGGAATCCCCATGAGAACCGTGAGCGAATCGAGAAAGTGTTTGATCTGGACGTCAGCCGGATCGGTTATCGCAGTAAGATTCATGCGCTGGTTCCAGTCGAGGAGAATCGACTGGAAACGTGCGAAACGGTCG
>DATLSK010000041.1:0-5073 GCA_035534155.1 Chloroflexota bacterium
CCCAGCTTGAGATTCCCATCGGGACAGTTCGTGCGGCGCTGACTTTCGCCAAAAGGCACGGGCTCACCACCGTACTGAATCCAGCGCCGGCGACCGACGTTCCCGACGACGTCTTGGCGGAGGTCGATTGGCTGACCCCAAATGAAAGCGAGGCGACGAGATTGGTCGGATTCCCGGTCATCAATCCGGCGTCGGCGGTGCAGGCTGGCCGTCAGCTACTGACTCGTGGTCCACAATGGGTCGTGATCACTCTTGGCAGTCAGGGTGCAATCGCGGCATCCGACGACGAGGTCATTGAGCTACCGCCCTTCGTGGTCACGGCGGTCGATGCGACCGCCGCCGGGGATGCCTTCAGCGCGGCTTTGTGTGTTGGTCTGGCGCGGGGATGGCCGGCGGCACGGACGATGCGCTTCGCAAGCGCGGCTGGCGCGTTGACCACGACCAGGGTCGGAGCGCAGCCCTCCTTGCCAACCGACGACGAGGTATTCAATTTTCTCGAAACCACCCCGGCGGTTCGGTGGTCCGGGCGAAATGGCGGGTAACGTGGCAGCCCAAGCCTTTTATCGGAAATGGCGTTCCCAACGGTTTGCCGACCTCGTCGGCCAGGATCACGTCGCGCGTACGCTGCGAAATGCCGTGCGTACAAATCGGATTGCCCACGCCTACGTGTTCTGCGGGCCCCGCGGAGTTGGCAAGACGTCGGCGGCGCGTATCCTTGCGAAGGCGGTGAACTGTCCAAACGTCCAGGAGGGCGAACCGTGCGCGAGCTGCGACGTTTGCCAGGCGATTCAGGATGGTCGAGCGATTGATGTGCTCGAGATCGACGCCGCTTCAAACCGGGGCATCGACGAGATTCGTGGCATCCGCGAGAAAGTTGGGTTGGCCCCCGCTTCGGCGCGATATAAGTTCTACATTCTCGACGAAGCGCATATGCTCACCGTCGATGCCTTTAATGCCTTGCTGAAGACTCTCGAAGAACCCCCGCCGAATACCGTGTTCGTCCTGGTGACCACGGAAGCGCAGCGCTTGCCGGAGACGGTTTTGTCGCGTTGCCAACGACTCGACTTTCGGCGGATTAAGCTGGCCGACGCGGTATCGCGGCTGGGTTACGTTTGTCAGCAAGAGGGAATCGAGCCGGAGACCGGAGTCCTCGATCTCCTGGCGCGCTCGGCCGCCGGTAGCTTGCGTGATGCCGAAAGCGTTTTGGATCAGGTCGTCAGCTTCGCGGGCCTCCAACCGACTCTCTCGGCGACCCGCGCCATTCTCGGAGCAGCGGGGCCGGAGGCGGCGGGGGAGCTGCTCGAGACATTGGCTCGGTCCGACGTCGAATCCGCGCTTCGTCAGGTCAACACGGTGATCGAGGGAGGAATCGATTCACGTCAGTTTGCCCTTGATTTGGTGGAGTGCCTGCGTAGCCTGTTACTCCTCCGCACCTCGGATGGACTCGCCGACTTGCTAGACGTGAGCGACGACGAGATGACTCGTCTACGCCGGCTGACTCAGCGATTCACCGCGGATCAGATCGTGGCACTGATTCGCCTGTTTACCCCGGGACCCGCCTTGAGGAATGGCTTACGTCCCCAGCTTCCGCTGGAGATGAGCATCGTCGAGGCGGGGCAAGTCCTCCAGGCACCGGTCGCCCCTGCCGCTCCTTTCGGCGTTGGAGGGGCGCCGCCGCCGCTCGCTCCTCCAATCGGTCGGCCAGTCGAGCCGATTCGATCGAGCGTTCGCAGTGCCTCGGCCCCCGTTCCCGGCAGCTCGGATGCTCCTCCGCCGGCGCCGCGGGCCGTGCCTTCCCCTGCCGTGCCGCCGGGAATTGCGATACCCAGTCGTTCTGGGCATGAGGTTGCTCGCTCGCCCGACCACGATCAGGTGGGAGTTGGTATACTTTGGGTTGACGTGTCTCGGCAATGGAATGAGATCCTCGACAAGTGCGGCGCGATCAGTCGACCGGTCCAAGCGCTTTTGCGTTTGGCCCGGCCGATCAGTGGCGCCGACTCCACGGTGGTCGTTGGATTCCCATACGATGCGCACCGTCAAAAGGTCGAGGAGCAGAAGAACCGTGTGATTGTCGAAGACGCGATCGCCGCGGTGATTGGCCAAAAAGTACGGGTCGAATGCACGGTGGTGACCCGCGAGGCTCTCGCCGCGGTCGATCCAATGCAAGCGGTCGTTGACGATCCGGTCGTGAAAGCTGCCGTGACGCTCGGAGCGCGGGTTCGGAGTGTGACGGACGAAGATCCCGAGGAGAAAGAATGAAACCGAATTTGAATATGATGAAGCAAATGCAGCAGAAGCTCGCCAAGATTCAAGAGGAGCTCGGCAATGAAACGGTCGAGGCGAGCGTCGGTGGCGGAGTAGTCACCGTGACCATGACCGGCCACCAGAAGGTGACGGCAGTGAAGATTTCCCCAGATGTGGTGGATCCAAACGACCTGGGCATGCTCGAAGACCTGATCACCGCGGCGGTCAACGAGGCGGTCGAAAAGTCGCACGAACTGGTTACCAAGAGGATGGGAGCGATTACCGGCGGCATGCGGATTCCCGGCCTGATGTAATCGCGTTGATGTCTCGGAAAGCGGGATAGCGGCTGGTACTGCTGCCCTGGTGGCGCTAGGCGCTCCTCAGGGCGTCGTTCGACCTCTCCGTCACCGGGCAGGGATCCTTACCTGCCCTTGCGTTCTCTCGTTCCTGGATCTTCGACCGCGGCTTCCCGATCCCGCATACCGCGCCTAGGCTTCGGTGCTTTCCTCGGGCGAGGCCATCGCGCGCGAAATGTGACGGTAGATGTACCAAGCAAGACCGACAACGATAATCGCAACGACGACGTAATCAAATTTGCCAAGGAAAGTGCGGACCGATTCCCAATTGTCTCCGAGCTCTTTGCCGGCGTAGATCAAGGCGATGGTCCACGGTAACGAGCCCAACGTCGTGTAGACGACAAACTGGCCGAACGGCATCCGCGCGATTCCCGCGGGCAGGGAGATGAACGTCCGCACCACCGGCAGCATCCGCGAAAAGAAGATCGCGATCGGTCCGTACCGGGTAAACCAATGATCGGCGGTTGCGATATCGTGCGACGAGATCAAGACGTAGCGTCCATACCGATCGAGGAGCGGCCGTCCACCGATCGCGCCAACCCAGTAGGCCACGATTGATCCAACAACGCCTCCGAGCGTTCCGGCGATGGTCGCACCCGCGAAGGTAAATACCTGGCGCGAGACCATCCAACCGGCCATGGGGAGAATGATCTCGCTCGGCAGAGGAATGCAAGCGCTTTCAATCGCCATGCCAAGAAACACACCGAAATAGCCGAGCGTTCGATAGAGTTGCTCGAACAGCGGGATGAGCTGCGTTTCTAAGGCGGCAAGCATTGATTGTTCATACTCTTTCTCAAAGTTACTCGAGGCTCGCTCAAGCGAGACTGGAAAGTGCCTTCACGATGTCGGCGGCTCGGTCCCGCAGCACTGTTCGCTGCTCGTCGAGCATGCGGCTAATGCCGATCTGGGCCAATTGAGAGATCTGACTCACCTCTTCGCTTGTTGGTAGCCCGTGCTCCGCGGAAAGCTGGAATTCAACGGTCTCGCCCCGCTGGGTCAGAACCACATTGCAGTCAGCATCCGCGACCGAGTCTTCGGCGTAGGCGAGGTCGAGCATCGGTAGGCCTCGAACCAGGCCGGCGCTAATCGCCGCCACCTGGCGCACGAGTGGCGACTCGTGCAACGCGCCATTGTCGATCAGCCCTTGCGTGGCAAGCGCCACGGCCACGAATCCGCCAGTAATCGCGGCGGTTCGCGTTCCACCATCGGCATTGAGCACATCACAGTCGACGAAGAGCGTTCGCTCTCCGAGCTTGCTCCGGTCGAGCGTCGCTCGTAACGAGCGACCAATTAAGCGTTGAATCTCGGTGCTTCGACCGTCGACTTTTCCGCCCGAGTCGCGTGGAACTCGCTGGTGGGTCGCACGCGGCAGCATTCGATACTCGGCGGTGAGCCAACCCGCTCCAGAGCCTTTGAGAAATGGCGGGACCGTGTTTTCAACAGAAACCGCGCAAATCACTCGGGTGTTGCCCAATTCGATCAGAACAGAACCTTCGGCGTAAGGCATGAAGTCAAGGGTGAATCGCACCGGTCGTACGTCCGCCGGCGCTCGCCCATTTTCACGTATCATTTCGTTTCAAGTATACCTTGAACCTAGGCTACTCCCTCGATGTAGACTTCGGCGTCCATCGCCGCTCGGCATCCTGCTCCAGCCGCGGTAATGGCCTGCCGGTAGTGATAGTCCTCGACATCGCCGGCGACGAAGACCCCTTCGACGTTGGTTCGACTCTGGTCGTTCACCTTTACGTAGCCCTTTTCGTCGAGCTCGACTTGACCTTCGAGGATCTTCGTGTTTGGGGTATAGCCAATCGCAACGAATACGCCGTCGACCGTTAGTTCTGACGTTTGTTTGTTGTGAAGGTTCTCGATTTTCACGCCCTGGACGTGGTCAGAGCCCAGCACATCGCAGACGACCGAGTCCCAAACAAAGCGAATCTTGGGGTTGTTCTGGGCCCGGTCCTGCATAATTTTACTGCCGCGCAGCTCTTTGCGCCGATGGATCATGGTAACCGACCGCGCGAACTTGGTCAGGAAGATGGCCTCTTCGAGCGCCGTATCGCCACCGCCAACGACCACGACATCTTTGTTCCGAAAAAAGAATCCGTCGCAGGTCGCGCAACTCGAAACGCCACGGCCCATAAGTCGCGCCTCCGACGGCAAGCCCAACCAACGGGCCGACGCGCCCGTGGCGATAATCACGGAGCGTGCTTCGTATTTGATGTCCTCAGCGATGACTGTCAGCGGTCGTTCGCTGAAATCCACGGCCGAAGCGTCGTCGTCGACGAACTCTGCCCCGAATTTTTCCGCCTGTTGGCGCATGCGATCCATGAGTTCTGGCCCCATGACGCCTTCGGGGAAGCCGGGAAAATTCTCGACTTCCGAGGTCAGCATCAGTTGGCCTCCAGACTGCCGACCGGCGATCACCACCGGATGAAGGTCGGCGCGAGCCGCGTAGATGGCCGCGGTGAGACCG
>DATLSK010000042.1:0-7582 GCA_035534155.1 Chloroflexota bacterium
TAATCGCTAACGTCGAGATCGGAGAAACGTCCAGCAAAGTCGGCCGGTCACTCAGGCCGCTGACCTCGGCGATCACGTCCCCGGCGTGACGAACCAGCCAATCGCGGCCCTTACGACCGATTGCCATCGCCTGGATCGGCACGGATTGCTCGACAACGAAACGGGCGGCGCGCCGAATTATGTTCGTGTTGAGCGAGCCGCAAAGCCCGCGATCCGTGGTGATGACGATCAGGCCAATGTTCTGAATGGGCCGCTGAACGAGTAAGGGATTCACTGGCTCGTTCGGGCCAGTCATTTGGGCCAGTCCGGCGACAAGCTCCGCCATGTGATCGGCGTACGGTCGACTTTCGCGAACCAGCGCCTGGGCTCGGCGCATTTTTACGGCCGATACCATTTCCATGGCTTTCGTGATCTGACTGGTATTCTTGACGCTTCGAATGCGCCTTCGAATCTCTCTCGTGCTAGGCATCGCCTTGTCCTTACTTTAATCGAGTTTAGTAGGGGACCGTCTGCTTGAACTCGGCGATTGCCTGCTTAAGCTTTTCAATGATCGATTCGCTGAGCGTCTTCTCGGACGCGATTAGCTGGCCGATTTCCGGATGGTTGGAGCCAAGGAACCGCAGGAACGCACTCTCGAAGCTGCGAATCTTCGCAACCGGAACGTCGTCGAGAAACCCGTTTGTCACCGCCCAGATAATCGCAACCTGCTGCTCGACGGCGAGTGGCTCGTACTGTGGTTGCTTGAAAATCTCGGTAATACGGGCGCCTCGCTCGAGCTGAGCCTGGGTGGCTTTGTCGAGATCGGAGCCGAACTGAGCGAAGGCCGCGAGCTCACGATACTGGGCGTAGTCCAGCTTGAGGCGTCCCGCCACCTGCTTCATCGCCTTGATCTGAGCGTTCGAGCCTACGCGTGAGACCGAAATGCCGACGTTCACCGCGGGGCGCACGCCTGCGTAGAAGAGATCGCTCTCCAGGTAGATCTGGCCGTCGGTAATCGAGATGACGTTCGTCGGAATGTAGGCTGAGACGTCATTCGCCAGGGTTTCGATGATCGGCAGGGCGGTCAGGCTGCCGCCGCCGTGCGCTTTGTCGTACTTCGCGGCCCGTTCGAGCAAACGTGAATGAAGGTAGAAAACGTCACCAGGATACGCCTCGCGCCCAGGTGGGCGGCGAAGAAGCAGTGAGATCTCGCGATAGGCCCAGGCGTGCTTCGTGAGGTCGTCGTAAATGATCAGAGCATCCTGACCGTTTTCCAGAAACTCCTCGGCAATCGCACAACCGGCGTAGGGCGCGAGATACTGCAGTGCCGCAGAATCTGTGGCGTTCGCGGCCACGACGATTGTCCGGTCCATCGCGCCGCGACGTTCGAGAGTCGCGACGACCTGCGCCACTTTCGCCGCCTTCTGGCCTATCGCGACGTACACGCAAGTGACGTCGCCCTTCCGTTGATTGAGAATCGTATCGATCGCGATGGCAGTCTTTCCCGTACCTCGGTCGCCAATGATCAGCTCGCGCTGACCTCGGCCAATTGGGATGATCGAATCAATCGCCTTGATGCCAGTTTGCAGCGGTTGATTGACTGCCGAGCGAGTCACGACGTTTGGTGCGATGCGTTCAATGACGCGTCGCGTCGAGGTGCCAGTCGGTCCCTTTCCGTCAATTGGCTCACCAAGCGGATTGACAACGCGGCCAATCATCTCGGCGCCAACCGGAACGTCGACAATGCGCCCGGTGGTTCGAACTTCGTCGCCTTCCTTGATGCCCTCTTCGCTACCGAGAATAACGGCGCCAACCGTTTCCTCTTCCAGGTTGAGGGCCAGGCCCGCGACCCCGGTGCTAAATTCGAGGAGCTCGCCAGACATTGCCCCGGAAAGGCCAAAGATGCGGGCGATGCCGTCGTGGACTTCGATCACCGTGCCGACGCTGACTTCGGTAACCGGCAAAGAGAACTTTTCGATGCGTTCTTTGATGATCGAGCTAATTTCTTCTGCGCGTACCGCCATCCTCTTCTCCCTTTTCAGGCCATGACGCGGGCACGAAGCGCCGCGAGCCGGCCGACCACACTTCCATCAATCAGTCGGTCGCCGATACGGGCGACAAACCCGCCAATGAGCGATGGGTCGACGTCGGGCGTGACGACCACCTTTAGACCGGTCATGCTTGCGAGGTGGTTTGCGATTGCCTCGATTTCGCTCGGACTCATCGGCACCGCGGTGGAGACGCGAGCCGTCACGATCCCTCGCGCGCGATTGACTTCCGCCCCATACGCCGTCAGGATTTGGTCGATCAGGTTAACTCGCCCGTTCTCGACCAATAGCTGAACTAGATTGCGCCGCTTAGGCCCCAACGCTGAAAAGCTGTCTTCGATGACCTGGCTTTTCTGTTCGAAGGACACGCCTGGATTGTCCAGCAGAGCCTTCAACGTCGGTTCCCGGAGCACGGTGGCAATCACGTGTAAGTCGTGCAGCCAACCGTCAATATCCTGCTCCTCCCGGGCGATGTCATACACCGCTTGGGCATAGCGGCGGGCTACTCCGCTCGTCGCCATGGTATCTCGCGTCCTCCTTCCTGCATCAATTACGGCCTAGCTTCTCGGCTTCGGCCAGGGCGTCGTCGATCAACTGAACGTGCGAGGCATGATCGAGCGAGTGCCCAACAATGCGTCCCGCGGCGAACAGAGCAAGTTCCGCCACTTGCTGACGGAGCTCGGTCACGGCGCGTTCGCGTTCGAGCGAAATGTCGGCGAGTGCCCGCGTTCGGAGTTCCTCGAGCTGGGCCTTTGTCTTTTCGACCTCGTCCAGGCGGATTCGCTCGGAAATTTTCTCGGCCTGGGCAACGATCTCCTGTCCCTCACGGCGGGCCTCGGCCAGCCGTCGCGCGAACTCTTCTTCGGTCCGGGCGGCTTGCTGCTTGATCTCCTCGGCACGTTCCATACTCTCGCGAATCCGAGCCGAGCGCTCGTCGAGCATACGGATCACCGGCTTGTAGGCGATCAATCGTAAGATCACCAGCAGCAAAACAAAATTGACAAGCTGGGCCAGCACGCCCGGTACTGATACTCCCAGAGCTTCCACGAAAACTCTCCTGTCCCGTACGCCTTGCCAGATGCCTCCACCAGTGTGACGGCGGAGCAGAACAACCAGGCCAGGCCAACCGGCCTGGCCTGGTCCACGTGACTAAACTAAGTAAACTTGAGAATGAGCGCGACGACCAGCGCATAGATCGCGATGGCTTCGGCGAACGCGAGACCAAGGATCATGTTCAACCGAATCGCTGGCTCTGCCTCCGGATTGCGTCCAATCGCTTCCATCGCTTTGCCGACGAGCAAACCAATGGCGATACCTGGGCCAAATGCTCCAAGGCCAATCGCGAGGCCAGCCGCCAGCATCTTGACGCCTACATCCGTCACTGCCTCTTCCTCCTTCCGCCACTACGGGCAAACATTCTTGTTATCGTCGCGAAGCGTGCAGCACACCCCCGCGACGAGCTACTTCTTGTGCGACAGCTAGCCGCCAAGATCCCTGACCCACCGCTCCCCCAGCCGGTTGCGAGGTCGCGGCGATCAACGAGAGCCAAGTGAATTGTACTCGACGCTGAGTTGTCGTGGGGACGTTGGATGCCACGTCGGCCAAATCGTCCCGATCTGCGGTTTTTCGGAGCCGTTTGGCCTGCTGCCGCGTCAGTGCGGCGTTAACTGGGCTGGTCTCCGTCGTGCTTTTCTTGCTGCTCACGGTGCAGTTCGTTGGCTGCCTGATCGATCGATGTAACGACTAAACGGTAAACACTGATACTACCGACGAAAACGCCCAACAGCGATAGGATCAAGGTTGCCCACGGCCGCGTACCGAAGTGCGCGTCGATCCATAATCCAATCACTATTCCGAGCAAGATTGACCCGACCATCGTGAGCCCAAGCTGACTGATGAGAGCTAACGGGGCCAGATCTCTTCGCACGGATCGCTCCTGCCCAGGACCGGCGCACAGTATAGCATGGGGACCGGTCCCAAGGCAACCGATATACGTCCACTAAATTTAGGCGAAAGAGAACCCGTGCACGAGCCTCGCGCACGGGTTCCGGTTACCGACGTTCTGATCGCTGGGAATCGACTAGTTTGGCGCTAGAGGAGCGAGCGCCGGAATGTCGGGTCCCACGAAACACCGCTCGAGCTCTTCGCCCTCGATGGTCTCGTCACGCATGAGTATTTGCGCTAAGTTATCGAGCACGTCACGGTGCTGGTTGAGTAGGTCGCGGGCTCGATTATAGGCCGTGCCGATCAGCGTTCGAATCTCGTCGTCGATCGCCTCGGCGCTCTTCTCGCTATAGTTCTTCTGCTCCGCGATCTCGCGACCCAGGAAGACCAACTCTTCCTTGTGCCCCATCGCCACCGGTCCAATACGCTTACTCATTCCGTATTCGGTGACCATGCGGCGAGCCATGTGCGTGGCACGCTCGATGTCGTTTTCCGCGCCGGTCGTGATCTCGCCAAAGACGATCTCTTCAGAGACCCGACCACCGAGCGCGAATACCAGGGTGTCTTCGAACTGCGACTTACTCCAGAGATAGCGATCTTCGATTGGCAGCAGACGGGTGTAACCACCCATCATGCCTCGGGCGATGATCGATACCTTGTGCAGCGGATCAAGATTGGACATCATCCGCGCAACGACCGCGTGACCTGCCTCGTGATAAGCCGTGACCAGCTTCTCCTTCTCGGAGATGATGCGCGACTTGCGCTCGGGTCCGGCGATCACTCGGTCAATCGCCTCTTCCAGCTCGGTCATGCCGATCTTCTTCTTGCTCCGACGAGCCGCCAGAATCGCGGCCTCGTTGACCAGATTCGCCAGATCGGCGCCCGAAAAGCCCGGAGTCTGCTTGGCCAACACTTCAATCGAGACGCCGGAATCAAACGGCTTGCCACGCGAGTGAACGTCCAGGATGGCGCGACGGCCGTTGATGTCGGGCCGATCGAGCACCACCTGTCGGTCGAAACGACCTGGCCGCAACAGAGCGGGGTCCAAGACATCCGGCCGGTTTGTCGCCGCGACCACGATCACGTTCGTGTTCGAGTCGAAGCCATCCATTTCGACCAGGATCTGGTTCAACGTCTGCTCGCGTTCGTCGTGGCTTCCACCGAGGCCGGCGCCACGCTGGCGGCCTACCGCGTCGATTTCATCGACAAACACGATACACGGCGAGTTGCGCTTGGCCTGGTCGAATAGGTCGCGGACGCGGCTGGCGCCGACGCCAACGAACATCTCGACGAACTCCGAGCCGCTGATGCTAAAGAACGGAACGCCGGCCTCACCGGCGACCGCCCGAGCGAGTAACGTTTTACCCGTGCCAGGAGGCCCGACCAGTAGCACACCGTGCGGAATTCGCGCGCCGAGCGCCGCGAACTTCTCGGGATATTTCAAGAACTCAACGACTTCTTGTAGCTCTTGCTTGGCTTCTTCAACGCCGGCGACGTCCGAGAAGGTAACCGCTGGCTTGTTGCCCATGAACATGCGTGCCCGACTCTTGCCGAACGAAAGCGCCTGGTTATTTGAGCCTTGCGCCTGGCGCATCATCAGGAGCAGGAAGCCCGCCAGAAAGACGAACGGCAGGAACTGGACGAGCAAACCCAGCCAATTCCCAAACTCCGCCGGCTTTTGGTAGACAATATCGATTTTGTCGAGCTGATCCTGCGGCACGCCAGCGTCGTGCAGAATTTGATAAAGATTAGCGTTCGGGTCGGTTTGAACCTGGGATTCCGTGCTCGAACCGGTACGTTGCACCTGCAACGTTCCGCCTTGATCGATGATACGCGTAACCTCGCCTTGTCTGGCGAGTCTGATCACGTCGGAAATCGACATCGTCGACTGTGTCTTGTTTCCTCCGCTCGGGAAGAAGGACAGGAACAGTGCGATCGCCGCGACGAGGATCAAGAGGTATATAAAGCTGTTCTTCAGCCACTTAGTATCCATGAACCGTCCTCAGTACCCGGTGCGGATTCGGCTCCTCATGAGCGATTATATCAGAACAACTCAACTTTTCAAACTTGTTCACGTTCATACAATTCTGGACGAAGCACGCCGATGTACGGAAGATTACGGTACTGCTCGGCGTAGTCAAGTCCGTAGCCGACGACGAAATCGTCGGGTATTTCGAAACCAACGTAGTCGATCTCCGGACCAGGGGTTCGCGCTTTCTGCTTACGGAGCAGGGCGCAGATGCGCAGGCTGGCGGGACGTCGATCGCAAAGGTTGTCGACGATGTAGCGCAAGGTGAGGCCGGAGTCGACAATGTCTTCGACGACCAGGACGTCGCGTCCGCCGATGGAGCGATCGAGATCCTTTAAAATGCGCACGACACCGGTCGACTGGGTGCTGGCGCCATAGCTCGACACCGCCATGAAGTCGAGCTCCACCGGCAAGCTGATCGCCCGCGCTAAGTCGACCATGAACACGACCGCGCCTTTGAGGACGCCAACGAGGACCGGATCCTTACCGTGGTAGTCAGCGGTGATTTGCTGTCCGAGCTCGTGGATGCGTTGGCTGAGCGAGTCTCGGGGAATTAAGATTCTGGCGACGTCGTGGTTCAGGTCGCGCACCGCGGTCGCTCCTTCAGGAAAGACGATCGGCCCGCACGGTCGACCGCGACCGTGGCGCAGAGAACTCGGCGACAGTCGCCACTGGCGAGGTAGCGGCGGTCGGGGCGCAACCCCACGACCCAGATCGGCCCGGCCAGGCCGGCCAGGATCGGTACCTGGCCACGCTGCTCGCGCGGCACGTGCGCGTCGACGAGGAGGTCTTGCAGTTTCTTGGTCCCGACGATTCCCGCTGGCGCGAGGCGATCACCCGGGCGACGTGAGCGCAAGACTAAAGGAGCGGCGACACTCAGACGGTCCAGGTCAAAGTCGACGTGCCAGCGGTCGAGTGCGCCCGGTCGACATTGATGCTCCTGCCGCCGCAGAAACAGCGTCGCCGGGTGACTGACACCTGGTCCGTCCGTTGGATCATTGGGGAGTGTGGCCGCGGCAACCCGGCCAAGCGCGAGCTCGGCCTGGCTGCTCAACGGTACCGCCTGCTCAGCCAGCTCGGCCGGGCCTCGCGAGATGGCGGCAATGACCACCTGATCGTGCCAGATCCGGAGCACCCGCCCGCCTGGCCAGCTGAGCGTCGTGCCGGCGGGGGCGGCATCCGCCGCGGTCAGGGCGTCTTCGACGTGGCCGGCCGCGAGCGGTTCGCCGTCGGATGCAACGGCGGACGCCGCGCGCCGAAGCAAGGCCCGTTTCAACGCGTTGGGCAAGGTGCGCCAGCCTGAACGATCGACTAGCCAGGCGCCGTTTGATTCGGTGACCAACATTGGAAGACGTCGAGCGAGCTCCAATTCGATGAAGTCGTCGGCGTCCCGGGCGACCCGTGCCAGGCGATCGAGACTGTCCGTAAACCGGGGATTGAGCGCGGTAAGCACCGGGATCGCCTCGTGCCGCAGTCGGTTCCGGCTGAAAGCACGATCGTTATTTGATGGATCCTGGCGCGGGATCAGCCCGCGCGCCTGGCAAAACGCCTCGGTATCGGAGCGAGTGACTCCGAGGAGCGG
>DATLSK010000043.1:0-19554 GCA_035534155.1 Chloroflexota bacterium
GCTGGATTCCGCTGGTAATTGCTTGGATCTGCAGCGTCGCGCCTGGTTGCGAGGCTAGGTGAAGGTTGGGATGCTGCGAGTAGCCCGTCTAAGCAGTGCGCCCGGTGGTCACCGCCGATTGGACGTGCTGAGTTTATTCCACCCGCCGAAGGGCGGGTGGAATAAACCAACGGGGGGGCTTTGGCAGCGTTCTGGGCTTTACCCGGTCGCACCCGCGCATTTGTTTCTTTTACCTTTGTCGCTGCCCTGTGCCTCTCGATCATCCTCATCTGTCAGCCGCTTTCATATCGCGTAATTTCGGGCCAGATCTGGATCCTCCTCGTCATCTTTGCCGCCGCCTCCCTTGCCTCGGAACTGAAAGTCATCACGACGCCGGCCGGGGATGAGCGAACGATCGTCACTTCGATCTTTATCGCCTCGATCTTATTAGTCGGTCCGGTGCTGACGTTGCCGATTGTCGTCGTCGCGGTGATGGGCTCGCACTACCTACTGGGACGTCCCTGGTTCAAAGCGATGTTCAACACCGGTCAATATGCCCTGACGATTGAAATCAGCGGCGAGATCTATCAAGAGCTCGGACGTTTTCTTGATGGAACGCCTAATCCCCCCTACAACACCGTGTCTGGGGTCGTTGCCCTGGGCGCCCTGGTGGCCAGCTACTTCGTGATCAATTCCATGCTCGTTGCCATCGTCAAAGCGACGGCCGAAGGCTGGCCGGTGCTTTACATTTGGAACATCGCCCACGGCGAGATGGTTGCCCAATACACGGCGATGGTCGTCGTGGGGGTGATCATTGCGATGCTCTGGGAGGTGGCGCCCTGGAGCGTCGTGCTGGTGGCCGTCGTGGTGGTGGTGATCTACGTCTCGTTCTCGTTGGCGGGATCGCTTCGGGTTGCCCAACGCGACCTTCTTCTCCGGATGGACGAGCTCCAACGCCGAACCGCCGAGTTGACCGTGCTCAATCAAATTGCCGGTGCCCTGACCTACTCGGGAGAACTCCTGCGGTTTTGGCAGGTGATTTACGAGCAAGCCGGGCAAATCTTCGACGCAGATTGTTTTTTTGTCGCTCTTCGTCGAGACGACGCGGACTCCTATGAAATTCCATTTGGCTGGATCGGCAAAGTGTCCCTTTCTGGGCAGACAACCGATCCGAAGCATGGTATCATTTTGCAAGCTTGTCAGAATAGTGCTGGCGCGGTTCTGTTGGCAGGCGAGGAAGCGTACCAAGAAGGGGTGCATTTCCCCTCGGGCGAGGCGGCCGACTTCAAGCCGGTTGCCGCTTTGGCGGCTCGGATCAGCGTCGACGGGATTGTGCGTGGGGTGATCGTGGCCCAGTCCACGGTCGCCGACGCCTACCATCCCGATGACAAGCGGCTGATCGCGGCGATTGCTGATCAGGCCGCGATTGCTTTGGAAAAGGCGCGCATTGAACGGGTTGCCGCGGAAGTGCAAGCGATGCACCAGCTCAACGTTCTCAAAGCCGAGTTTATCTCGACCGTCTCGCACGAGCTGCGGAGCCCATTGACCCCGATTCTCGGATTTGCGGAGTTGCTGGCTTCGAACGCTTTCGATGCGGAGAGTGTTCAAGAAATGGCTGGCGAAATGTATCACCAGGCTCAGCGCATGCACCGGTTGGTGGATGATTTGCTCGACGTGTCACGCATGGAAGCAGGACGCTTTCGGTTGGATCTGGCCGAAATTGACGTTCAGCCTCTCCTCATGACAATGGTGCGCGACTATGGCCAACGGTCCGAGTTGCATCACGTGATCGGTGAGGTGCCGACCACATTGCCGACGGTGTACGGTGATGGCGAGCGAATTCGCCAGGTTCTCGATAACCTGCTGTCGAACGCGATCAAGTATTCGCCAGAAGGTGGCGAGATCCGCTTGGACGCCCGTGTCGATGGAGAGCAGGTCCTCGTCTCGGTGTCCGATCACGGAATCGGATTGCCACGCGAAAGGCTGAGTCGACTATTCGAGAAGTTTTATCGGGTCGATAGCCAGTTGACGCATCGGGTTCGCGGCAGTGGTCTCGGCCTGGCGATTGCAAAGTACATTGTCGATGCTCACGGGGGACGGATCTGGGTAGAGAGTGAGCTTGGAAAGGGAAGTACGTTTTCCTTTACCCTGCCAATTTTTACCGATGCCACGGCTGGCCCGGCTGAGCCGGCGTGGGTGTCCGATGATTCCGCGGATGGCGACACCTCGGTCAATCGAGTGGGGGGGCAAGCAAGTGCGGAAGCGAATCTTGTTAGTCGACGATGAACCGGCGATTCAGCGGCTCGTGACGATCACGCTCGGAACGTCTGATTTTGATGTGGCGATCTCCGGCGATGGTGAATCCGCGGTAAAAGCTGCTCAAGACCAGCCGCCCGATTTGATCCTTCTCGACGTGACGCTGCCGGAGCTTGATGGGTTTGCCGTGGCCGAGAAGCTGCGGGCCAATCCTCGCACCGCCCAGATTCCGATCCTGATGTTGACCGCGCGGGGCAGCCCGGACGACCTTGCCCAGGGGAAAGCGCTGGGAGTCGACCACTATTTTGTCAAACCATTTAGTCCTCTCCAATTGCTGAGCGCGATTTACGAGTTCTTGGACGCCGAGCAGATGGCCAGTCGCCACCTTCCGGCTCGTCAGACCGGCTAGCGCCGACCATGTTCTTCGTTCTTGCCACGTTACTCGCCGTTCTCGTCGCGGCGGTCCGTGGTTATCCCCTGGAGAAGGTTGTCACCGGTCATTTTTCTCTGGTTTGGTGTCCGATCGTCGGCATCATTCTTCATCTCGTGGTGGCCCTTCCTTTCTTTGCCGGCCCGCTCGCTTTCACGTTACCGTGGTTGGCATGGCCACTTGGAGCGGTTCTGTACGTTGCTTCGTTTGCGTTATTAATCATGTTCTTACTTGCCAACCTTGGTCGTCCAGGGTTCATCGTGCTGCTGCTCGGACTCAGCCTGAACCTACTCGAGATCGTTCTCAACGGCGGCCATATGCCTGGCGACCCCCACCAGCTCGCGGTCGCTGGCTTCCTTCCGGGGCTGCAGCGCGAGCTCGCGGCCGGGCTTTGGTCCCAATTCAGTGTGGTCGGTCCGGGAACTCCGCTGCCTTTCCTCGCTGACCGGATCTACGTTCCCCTGCCGTTCCGCGAGCCAGTGATCCTGAGCGTGGGAGACTTTATCATTGCCTGCGGCTGCATTCTCTTCTTCAATGACGTTCCGCTGCCCTGGAAGCGCCAAACCGCGCTGTCGGCCCCGGTTGGCCAGCGCGTCGACCTGGGGTAAACCCGTGCTGAACCACCGACCGGCAGGTCCCGTTTCTTGCGTCCGTTCAGCCGGTGACGTATAGTGATGGCGGTCCCGTCGCAAATCCTGTTCAGATGGACCGTTCGTTGAGGAGCGCGCGACGTCAATGGTACTAGGCCCGAAGCTATCGGTAGTGGTTCCTGCCTACAACGAAGAAAAACGTCTGCCAGCAAGCCTTCGGTCGATTGATGAGTTCCTCGATCGGCAAAGCTACCAGTCCGAGATCATCGTGGTCGACGATGGGAGCGAAGATCGAACCGTCGCGGTTGTCGAGGCCTGTCAGGTCGCTTCTCAGCGTTTGCAGCTGATTCGTAACCCCCATCGCGGGAAGGCGTTCGCCGTTCGGACCGGCATGTTAGAGAGTCGAGGTGAGGTGGTCTTCATGTGTGACGCCGACCTCTCGATGCCGGTGTCCGAAATCACGAAGTTTCTTCCCTTGATCGACAAAGGTTACGGGGTGGTGATCGGCTCACGCGAAGCGCCCGGAGCGCACCGATTTGGCGAGCCCGGACATCGCCATCTGATGGGGCGTGTATTTAACTGGATCGTTCAGGTGGTCGCGCTCGATGGCTTTCAAGACACCCAGTGTGGCTTCAAGTGTTTCCGCCGCGATGCCGCGCTTGACATCTTTCCTCGTTTGCGCGTGCGTACCGACGATACGTCGGTCGTGGGACCAATGGTCACTGGCTTCGACGTCGAGGTACTGTACCTGGCCAAAAAGCTCGGCTATCGCATCGCCGAGGTCGGCGTCGAGTGGTACTACGCTCCAGGAAGTAAGGTTGATTCTGTCCGCGACTCACTGCGGATGATCGCTGATGTGATCAAGGTACGGATCAACGATCGACGGGGATGGTATAACCTACCGCGGACGGCTTCCCGAGAAGTGACACAGGGTTGATCGCACGTCGTCGAATTCCGGTCGGTATCGGGCTCGTCCTTCTGGCCTACCTCGTTCTCGCGGTTCTCTATGCGATCCGAGTTCCGACTTGGAATGCGCCGGACGAACCCGCCCATTATAACTTTATCCGCAGTATCGCTGTCGACCATCGCTTGCCGATCCTCGAGCCCGGCGATTACAACCAGGCGCGATTGTCGCGTCTCGTGAGCGAACATTTCCCAGCCGGCGTATCGATCGCCGGCCTAAAATACGAGTCACATCAGCCACCACTTTACTACCTGATCGCATCGCCGGTCTTCCTCGCCACGCAAGGACTCGGCGAGCGACGACAAGTGGTCGCACTTCGGTTCGTCACGGTGTTGATCGGGGCACTGTTCATCGCGGCGACCTATCGCCTCGCCAGCCTGATTTTTCCAAAAGGAACCCCGTATCCCCTCGCGGCGGCCGCCTTCGTTGCTTTCATCCCGATGCACGTGTTCATGGACGCGGCAATCGACAATGATGCGCTCGCCGAGCTGATGGTGTGCCTCACCCTGATCGTCCTGGTGAAGGATCTGACACGGCCGCGGGCGCCCCGGCACGATTGGTTGGCGGGAGCACTGGTCGGTCTGTCGATCTTAACCAAGCTGGTGGCGGGCATTACCGCGGTATTGGTCGTTGTCGGCTTTCTGGGCTCGGCACTGCTGTCGGCCAATCGGGAGAAGAGCTTGCGTGAGTGGCCCCTGCGGGTATTCCGCTCGGGGCTGGTGGCGGCGCTGATCAGCGGTTGGTGGTTCGTCCGAAACGTTGTGATTTACGGAATTGGCGATCCGGTGGGTTTGCGCCGGCATGCTCAGGTCGTCGTCGGCCAGCCCTTGACCCCAACGACGAGTCTATCCGCGATTCGCCAGATGTCGCTAACCGCCTTCCATAGCTTCTGGGGGCAGTTTGGCTGGATGGGAATTCCGTATACCAATCGAACCTATGATGTGCTGGCGACCCTGTCTTTGTTCGTTGGGTTGGGAGTTCTCGTTTTTGTCTGGCGAATGTTGCATGCGCCGAGGCAGCCCGACGAGACGGTCGACGGCAAGGTGACGGCATTGGTGTTCTCGCGACCGCAACGTTGGTCCCTGGTCTTGCTTGCCTTCGCGGGTATGTGCGTCTTCGTGGGCGTCGTATTCTACAATATGCGTTATCTCCAGCCGCAGGGGCGTTACTTGTTCCCAACGCTGCCCGGGCTTGCCGTGTTCAGCGTGGCCGGTATCGGCGAGCTGATCCGAGAGGAACACGTCCGGTTGGTGCTGACTCTGGCAGCGCTGGCCATGGTTTGGCTCTGCATTTATTCACTTTTCCAAGTGATCGGTCCGGCGTTCGCCGTGGCTTCCCCCTAAAGGAGGACCGATGGGATTGTTTGATGGTTTGCTACGACTGTTCGGTGGTAACCGCACTCCAGCCGACCATGGAGTGTACTATTATGTCCGCTGTACCAAGTGTGGCGAAAAGATTCGCTTCCGTGTTGATTTGCGCTGGGATCTCGCCCCTCAGTTCCAGGGAGACGATCAAGCCAGCAGCTTTAGCGTCACCAAGCACATCATCGGACAAAAGTGCTTCCGTCCGATTGAAGTCACCCTCGACTTTGATCGGAACCGCAAAGAAACCAGCAACTCGGTAAAAGGCGGGGAGTTGATCACGGAAACTGAGTACGCGGCCACGGAGACCTGACTGCCGCTTTGACGCCAGGCAAAATCAGGTGGTACACTTAATAGTAGCAGTCCGACGCATGCAACCAATGCCGGTTGCCGCGACCGCTCCGAAGTTGGAGGGACTGACGTGCCGACTGATAGTCTCCTTGCGGCGCCTGGATCCGCGTCACCGCTGGCCGGTCTGATCGGGCCAATTATTCCCGGTTTCTTTTCCGTCGACGAACTGGGCTTAGCGTTCCTCGTCTGCATGGCCATTCTCGCCGCGCTGCTCTTCCTCTGTACGCCGGCGACCACGAGCTTCTTTCGTCATCTCGTGCTCCTATTCTTCTTTTTCACCGGCGTTTTCGGTCTGTTGACCGCGGTGAACGTGGTTACGTTTTTTGGCTGTTGGGAACTCTGTAGTTTGTTTGCCTGGGCAATTGGCGAGGCGGCCGGTGGCTCTGACACCTCCGACGAGGCGGTGATTCCCTTTCAGGCGGCCGGCGCCTTGGGCTCGTTCGCGATGTTCTTCGGACTTGCCCTGCTCGTCGTGAACCGCCACAGCTTGCTCCTCGGTCCGGCCCAGCCGAATCATCTTACCGCCGTCGTTCCCTTACTATTGCTTGGCGTTATCCTCAAGACCTACGGCATACTGTCCGAGGAATGGAATCGTCGAGACAGCCACGGTTTCAGTGTCGCCGGAGCTACCCTCGCCGGCGCGGGGGTCCTCGCCATCGGCATCTATCCGTTCTTCCGCCTCTTTGGTCAGGTTCTCGCCGGAATCCCCGGTTGGCGTGAGCCGATCGAATGGGTGGCCGCGTTTCTTGCCATTCTGGCTGCCCTCGCGGCGCTTGGCGAGGTGGACTTCCGCCGCGCCCTGGCCTACGGTGCGTTTAGTCAGTTTTGGCTGCTCATTCTCGTTTACAGCGTTGGCAGCCAGATGGCGATACTGGGCGCGATGATCGGCGCGGCGGCCGATGCCCTTGCCTTCACCGGTCTTTTTCTCGCGATTAGCGCGGCCGAAGAAGCAACTGCCCAGGTGCTGTTTCGGCGGGTTGGCGGACTAGCTCAACGTTTGCCGCTCACCGCCACGCTCTTTGTCGTAAGTGCCGTCTCGATTGTTGGCTTGCCTCCGTTAGGGAGCTTCCTGGCCGACGGCTTTCTTAGCCTCGCGGCTACTGGTTCTTCCTGGCTTCCGATTATTTGGATGATCGTTGGTGGGCTGACCATGGCGTACTTGGTGCGGCTGTTCGCCGCGTTGTTTCTGGGTGAGTTGCGGGGGCCAGTCAAAGCCGAGCGGAGGTGGTCGGTGGTGCTCGCGGGCGGTGGAGTCGTCGGCACTCTCGCCCTTTTGGCAACGCTCGCCACGAGCTTACTTGCCCTGCTCGAGCCGGTGACCAGATCATTTCCGGGGTAGGAAGGTGATGGTGAACTGGACAATTGACGTGATCATGGTGCCGGTGTTGGCAACGTTGCTTGCACCGTGCGTTGGAACGATTGTTCCGGCGTGGCGACGGGGCGTTTTTACCGGTGGGCATCTGTTTAGTTTGGGGCTGGCGCTTTTGGTGTGGCGCCTTGCGCCGCTTCAGACAGTCGTTGACATGCGTGCTGGGCCACTCAACGTCCAATTCGAGCTTGGGGTCACAAATGACACGGGCCTCGGACTGGTGCTCGTCGCGCTCCTCTTCTTGGTGATCAGCACTTTCAGCCGCGGCTACGTCCAGGGAGCGCGTCACGGCGCTGCCTTTCTCGCTTTGCTGTTGCTCGGGCAAGCCGCGGTGACTCTGGTTCTCGAAGCCAATGACCTTTTTGCGCTCTACAGTGGTTTGCTGGTGTTTAGCATTGTTCTGACGTCGCTGATTGGTTTGGATTTCGCGGCGGTTGGCGAGCGCGCGGCGCTGCGGGTGTTCGCGACGCTGGAGGTGCCTTCGACCCTGGCACTCGTCGGTTTCTGGCTGATCGCGACGCGCGCCGGCACGGCCAGCCTGGTTCGGCTCAGTCTCGCCCCGCCAGTCTGGAGCGAACCCGGGGCGATGATCAGCTTTGTGCCAATTATGGTCGCCCTCCTCGCGCGCAGCGGTATCTTTCCGGTTCAGAACTGGGCGGTCGTGGGGTGTCGAGCCACGACCGCACCCACCGCGATCGTGGTCGCCGGTGTCGCTCTCCCCCTGGGCGCCCTGGTGCTGGTGCGGCTGATCGGGGTGATCCTGCCAGCGTCCGGCCCCTGGCTGACCCTTCTTGCCTTACTTGGAGCGAGCACCGCGGTTGTCGCCGGGGCGAGCGCGCTGCAAGAGCGATCGGCGCTTGGCTGGCTGGGTAATCTGGCGGTTGGTCAAATCGGATTGGTAATTGTTGGCTTCGCGGTGTATTCATCGGGCAGCCGTGCCGCGGGTCAGCTTGGCCTGATCGGGGCAATTCTCGGAGTGGTTCTCAGTGGCATGGGCGTTGGAATCGCGGTGCGCGCGGCCCAGCACCCGAGAGTCGCCGGCCTCGCCCAGCAGCCGATGCCATGGCTCGGTCGGGTCGCCCTGGGCCTGGGCCTATTCGCCCTTGTCCCATTGCCACCGTTTCCTGGCTTCACCGCTCGCTGGCTGATCCTGGTAACGCTGCTGCAGAACCCGGCCCCGTGGGCGGCGCTCGTCGCGGTGCTCGATGTCCTTGGGACGCTACTGCTGGCAGCCGCGGTTTGGAAAGTCATTCTCGATCCGGCCGAAGCTCTGAACGGCGAGTTCGCGGCAGAGTCTGCGACGTACCGAGCACCGCCAGTATCGCTGGTCCAGTCATCCGGTACCGCGCGCCACGGCGCGAAGAGCGATTGGGAGATTCCGTCCGTGCTCGCCGGTTCACTCATAGTTACCGGAATACTCTCGATTACTCAGCCGCTCTGGCTGCCGTTACCGCCGGCCGAGTTGGGTGGCTGGGCGGGTTATGCCGCGCTCGTTCTTTTGGGTTTGGCGGTCGGCGGCGGGGTTGCCTGGCATACGACAGTCACGGCACCAGCCTGGCTGAATTGGCTTGGCTGGGCAATTAGTTGGGGTAATCGGCGGCTTCGTCTGGGCCAGCTCTGCGATCCATACGTCGTCATCGGTGGTTCGTTAATGGCGGCCGGTCAGCTCAGTGCGGGCATCCTGAACCAGACGCTTGGTCGTCTGGCCCGATCTCGCTAACGATTCTGGTATAATTCCCGCGCTGCGCCGGCCGGGGCGCAGGGAGCGGGATCTTTGCGCAAGTTCTCAAAGGATTTCTTCGTCCTGGCCGGCTTTACGCTGGCGGCACTGATCTTTTATTGGCCGGCCTTATTTGGCGGCCAAATTCTTTTACCTCTCGACAATCTCTGGACCATGCCGCCGTGGATTGGCCCACCGGGCGCAGTGCCGCACAACAATCTGATCAGCGACATGATCCTCGAAAACTATCCCTGGAAGCTGATTCTCGATCAGGCGTTTCGTCAACGTGAGCTGCCCCTCTGGAATCCGTACGAGATGGTGGGCCTCCCGTACCTTGCGACCGGTCAGACCGGTGTGCTCTATCCCTTTTCGGCGCTGTTTCTGATTCTCGGGCCGCTACGGGCGTACGGGTGGTATAGCGCACTGCACCAGGTGTTCGCGGCCAGCTTTACCTATCTGCTCCTGCGTCGCCTCGGAGCGAACCGGTTCGGTGCGATCGTCGCCGGGCTCAGCTTCGCCTTTTGCTTCTTCCTAACCGTGAGCTACATCTGGCCGATGGTCCTTGGCTCGGCGGTCTGGCTGCCCTTGATCCTCTGGAGCCTGGTTGGCATGCGCCAGGCGCTCGAAAAAGGGCGCTTGGGTCGCGCTCTGGCGATTGAACTCCCAGTCGGGGCGGTGGCGACCGCGCTGGGGGTATTGGGGGGCCACCTCGAGATTACTTTCTATGCCACCTTCACCGCCGGCTTGTACGCTCTTTATCTGGTTGGCAGCACCTGGGCGCGGCGGCGCGCCGTGAGTGGACGACTCTTCGTGCTGGCGGCGTTGGCCCTGGGGCTTGGCGTCGTCCTGGCCAGCGTGCAATTGCTGCCATTCCTCGAAGTCCTCCAGTCGAACAATCGTCAAGGTGAAACGACCTACCAACAGGTGATTTCCTACGCGCTGCCGAAGAGCCAGGTCTTTGGGCTGTTGATGCCCGACTACTTCGGGAATCCGACTGCCCACACCTATTTCGACCTCACCACCTTCCGCGAGACGCCGGTTGGCAACAACGCGCTCGGCCAGCCGACGGATCCCCCCCAGACGATCACCTGGGGAGTGAAGAACTACGTCGAGGCCGGCGGCTACGTCGGGGTGGTGCCGCTGCTCCTGGCGGCGATCGGCATCCTCCTGGCGACCCAGCGTGACCGTTGGTTCTTTACCGCCCTGGCCGGAGGGTCTCTGCTCCTGGCGTTTGGCTCTCCGCTCTACGCTCTGATCTACTACGGTTTGCCATTCTTCAGTCAACTACGCACGCCGTTTCGCTGGCTTTTCCCTTTCGATTTCGCGATTGCCGTGCTGGCCGGTTTCGGCGCCGATTGGCTCGGTCGGCAGGATCCGCCCGCGCTTACCCAATGGCAGCGTTGGCTGAGACGGGGCGTTGTCTGGCTGCCGATCGGCCTGGGCGGGATGGGCCTCGCCGTGCTCGTTGGCAGTCTCGTTCTCCGCGCCCGGAGCGTTGCCTTTGCCAGCCGCTATCTCGCGGCGCGGCCCGAATTGCAGAAGGCCTTTGGTTCCGGAGCGATGCTCTACTCCTATGAGTTTCGCAACCTCGCGATCTTTTTCGCCCTGCTCACCACCGGAGGCATCCTGGTCGGCCTGGCCCGACAAACCGTCGGTCGTAAAGGGATCAGCGCTACCATCGTTGCCGCGTTGATCGTCGGGGTAATTGTCGCGGATCTATTCGGGCTGGGAATGCCGTTCGCGTCGAAAGAGCCGGCGTCGATCCTCAGTCAACGCATTGATCTCAATCAGGCGTTGCCGGCGAGCTTGAGTGGACCACGGCTGACCAGCCTGGGTGACCCTGCCGTACTCCGCGCGAATCTTGGAGTACTCTATGGGCTGCCAAATGTCGCGACCTACGACACGATCATTCCGTCGCGCTTCGTTCGTCTCTGGTCGCTGATCGAGCCACCGGTCGATCTCCCGTACAATCAGATCGGTCGGCTCCATCAGGCCAGCTCCCTCGCCAGTCCAATCTTGGATCTGCTCGGCGTGCGCTACGTTTTGACCACCGCGACCGTCAACAATCCGGCGGTTAAGCTCGTCAGCCAGCTCGGCGACATCCGGATCTACGATCGTCCAACCGCGCTGGCGCGGGCCTTCGTCGTCGGCGCCGCGCAAAGTGTCGCGGATAGTAACGCCGCGTTTCGAGCCATGGCCGGGCCCGGCTTTCAGCCGTCTCAAACGGTGATCCTCGAAGGTCCAACCGCGGCCGGCGGCGGACACGGCAGCGCCAAGATTCTGAATTACTCGCTCGATCGGGTTGTCGTGTCGGCCACTCTCGACGGGTCCGGCTGGCTCGTCTTGACCGATGCGAACGCGCCGGGTTGGCAGGCAACGGTCGACGGTGCCGCGGCGACCGTACTGACCGCCGACGGCGACTTCCGCGCGGTTCACCTCACCACTGGTAACCATCAGGTCGTCTTCGACTACAAGCCCCTGTCGCTCCGGATCGGCGCGTACCTGAGCTTCCTGGGCGCGCTGGTGCTAGCGCTGCTCGCGACCTGGCCGCTCTGGCGACGCCTGATTGGCCACTACGCCGGTCAGGCCGAGCGCGTTTTACGCAACGCTACTTTGCCGATGGCCACCTCGTTCTTGACCAAAGCGATCGACTTTGGCTTCGCGGCTCTGATGTTGCGCATCCTCGGGGTAACCGCGGTTGGCGACTATACCGGGGCAGTGGTCATGGTTGGTTATTTCGAGATCATGACCAACTTTGGGTTGAATGCCCTGATCATTCGCGAAGTCTCGCGCCACCGTGACCGAGCCGGTCGTTATCTAGCCGACGCGATTCTCCTGCGCCTGGCGCTCTGCCTCGTGTCGCTGCCCATCGTCGCACTCCTCGTCCTTTTTGGCGGTACCTGGCTGCGGCTCGAGAACCGGGCGATCGTTGCCTTTGTCTTGCTCGCGCTCGCCCTGATTCCGGGGAACGTCACCACGACGCTCAGTGCCCTTTTCTACGCGTGGGAGCGCATCGAGGTTCCGGCCGGCTTTTCGGTGGCGACGGCGTTGGTGCGAGTTACCCTGGGCACGGCCGCGCTCCTCGCCGGCGCCGGCATCATTGGCCTGGCCGCGATTGCGTTGCTTCTCAACCTGGTGCTTGTCGTCGTCTTCCTGATCGCGGCGCGCCGCATCCTGCACCTGAAACTGACCGGCGCGGTGCCGGCCGATCTGCCAGAGATGCTCAAAGACTCGTTCCCATTGCTGCTGAATAATGTGCTCGTGACTGTTTTTTTCAAGATCGACGTACTGCTGCTCCTGGCCTTCCGAGGGAGCGAATCTCTTGGCTACTACGCGGCTGCCTATAAATGGGTCGACGGTACTCTGATCGTGCCCTCGACCTTCACCTTCGCGGTGTATCCGGCCCTCTCGCGTTTTGCCGAGGAGAAAGGCGAGGGGCTACGCACGGCCTACGCGATCGCGGTGCGGGTTCTTCTGAGCATCGGAATTCCGATCGCGGTGGCAATCTTTTTCCTCTCGGGCGACCTGATCCTGTTGTTGGGCGGCGAAGCGTACTATCCACGCTCGGCGGTCGCATTGACGATTCTGATCTGGTTCTTGCCGTTCAGTTATCTCAATGGTCTCACTCAATACGCGTTGATCGCGGTGAATCGCCAGCGCTTCATTACCATCGCCTTCGTCATCGCCACGAGCTTCAATCTCATCGCGAACTTCCTCCTGATTCCCCGCTTCGGCATCAACGCGGCGGCGATCGTGACCGTTCTCTCCGAAGTCATCTTGATGTTTCCCTTTCTCTACGCGGTTGGCCAGAGCATCGGCATGCCGAATTGGCTGCAAACCGCTGGAAAACCGGCGTTGGCTGGCCTGGCGATGGGGCTGGTCGCGTACGTTGGGCGAGTGATCGAGCCGCATCTGGCGCTCGTTCTTGGCGTCGTCGTCTACGTCGGCGTCATCTGGCTGTTAAAGACCTTTTCTCCCGAAGAGGCAGCCGCGCTCGGTCGGGTGGTCGGTGCTTTTCGAAAGAGAGCCGCCCCGGTATCGGCCGAGGCCTGATCGCGAAAGACCAGGAATAACGATTGAGTAGGTAAACAGCTAATCCCCCGAAAGGGCCATGGATGCCCTTGTCCATTTGCGCTATACTCACGCTTGCTATTGTCGTGGGTGGGGGTGGAGTGGCGAAGTGAAGGTGGTCAATGTTTTCCTGATCTTTTCGGTGCTCCTAGCCCTCTTCGGCTCTACCGCCTCCGCGCAAACGAGCGCAAGTCGCCCACCGTTCCGCTACGGAATTATCGTCAGTAACACGTCTCACCTTCCCCAGGCGGCGGGTCTTGGCTTCGGTTGGGTGAAGATCTACGTTTCCTGGAAGTCAATCGAGCCGACCAAGGGCAGCTTTAGCAACTACCCGGACAATGTGATTCAGCAAGCGCAGGCCAACAATTTGCAGGTTGTTGCTTCCATTTTCGACATTCCCGATTACGAAGCGGGAAGCCCGGCGCCGTCCGCGATGCCGAGTGACTTTGGCGACTTCATGGGGCAGCTCGCCGCCCATTTCAAAGGACAGATCGGGGCCTACGAGATCTGGAATGAGCCGAACGTGTCGGGCACCTGGGGGTGGGGAAATCCGGACGCTTCGGTCTTCACGTCGATGATCAAGGCGGCCTACCCGAAGGTCAAACAGGCCGATCCAAGTGCCCTGGTCATCTCGGGGGGACTTTCGAACACCCTCGACGGCAACGGAACGTCCGCGATTAGCGATCTGACGTACATCCAGCAGATGGTTCAGGACGGGATCGTGGGGAACGTCGACGCGATCGGTATCCACCCCTATCCGGGACCGTGCGATCCGTCGACGACGACGTGCGGTAGCTCCGGCGGAGTCATGTTCCGACGTGCCGAGCAGGAGCACGATGCACTTGTCCAGGCTGGCGGAGGAAGCATCCCGATGTGGATCACCGAAGCCGGTTACTTCAGCACGCCGAGTGACCTCGGTTCAAACTTTTCCGGATGCAACGGCAGTGGCTCGGGCATCGGGGGATTCGCGAGCTGGGAGCTCGACCCAAACACCAAAGCAAATGATCTCGTTGCTGCTTTTCAATACGCCTACAATAATTGGCCGTGGCTTGGCGGCTTTATCCTCATGAACCTTGACATGACGACCGACACGTTTCGCGCAACCTGTGATCCCGTGCGCTTCTGGGCCATCCTCGATCAAAACGGCAATCCTACGCCGTCCTACACCGCATTGCAGCAGATGACCAAGTTCGCCCCGCAGATCAGCTTTCCACAATGGTCAAGTACAAATCAGGTGAGCAGTCCAGTCACGATCAGCGGACTGGTAACCGACCCGACGACCAACGGTAACCCCGGCCTCGACGCGGTGGTCGCTTCGGTTGACACTCCCTATCTTTCCTCTAGCGTTCTTGCACCCTCGACCTTCTCAAGTAATGGAAGCTTCACAATCAACGTCGATGTCAGTCACTTGAGTTACGGTGTGGTCCACCTGATCCACGTGTACATACATACCGCGGCGGAGGGCTGGACAGTTGAAACAGTTGGCGTCACACCGGCCGCTCAAGCTGGTTTCAGCCCGGCCAGTCTCACGTTTATTCTCAATCCTTCCGTCGAGACGGTGGCGCAGGCCACGATCACCGTCAGCCGAAACGATGGGAACTCCCAGCCATTCTCCCCGAACCCAACGGTGTCATCTGGCACCAGTTGGCTGACCGCGGTTCGGCCCATGGTGAACCGCCAACCGGATCCCTGGCACATCACGGTGACCGCGAATGCCGCGGGACTGTCGCCCGGCATTTATCACGCGATGGTTACCGTATCCGACCAATCGTCAAGCTCCTGGCTCCAAAACTTGCCGGTGTCGATTCCGGTCACGCTGCTCATCAGCAACGCTACGCCGCGCGTGTACATCCCGGCCGTTGAGGATGGCACCCCGCCTGGCTGATTGCTCAGTGGGTAACGGATTTCCTCTCGCCTGCTAACCGTCCGTCAATACTTCGTCGAGCGACGCCACGACCTGATCCGGGACGACTTCGGTCGATTCTGGCTCGCCGCTCCGGTTGAGCCAAATCGCGTTGATTCCCACGCCCTGGGCGCCGGCCACGTCGGCGCTCAAGCTGTTCCCGATCATCACGACATGGTCGGCCGTGCTGCCCAGGCGGTCGAGAGCGTAGGTGAAAACGGACGGATCGGGCTTCCCAACTCCCAGATCACCCGAGACAACAACAAGCTCGAAGTAGTCGGCAAACCCGGAACTGGCGAGCTTCCGACGCTGGATCGCCGGGGCGCCGTTCGTCAGTAATGCCAGACGATACGAGCCGCCGAGACGATCGAGGGTGCGCCGCGCATCGGCAAAAGGAACGTGCCGGTCCCGGCGGCTGGTCACGAAAGCGTCGCTGATGGCTCGCACCAATGCTCGGTCAGTGATTCCAAGCGGAGTCAGCGCCTCGGCCCAAACCCGCTCGCGGTAGTCAGTTGCCTCGACAAACTGGCGGAGAACCCGCAGGCGGGGGTCGGCGCCGGTGTACTCACCGTACAAGCTCTCGAGTGAGCCGGCGCCAATCTGCCGGCAGTAGTCGATCTCGCCGGATTGCTGCCAGAGTCGGCGCGCGGCATTGTGAACGCTGTTCGCGAGCGATCCCGGAGCAAAGCTCCGATTGGGTAGAATTTGCTGGCAAACCTCTTCGATCACCGCGTAATCAGTCGAAATCTCGTAGATCAGGGTGTCGTCGAGATCGAAGCAAACGACGTCGACATCTCTATTCATCGTCGAGCTCCGGATCGGCAATAACGCCGTCAGCGCGCAGCCGCTCGATCAGGGCAGTCGCTTTCGGTCCGCCAATCCGTAACTTGCGCTGGAGGAAGCTGGCCGAGAGTTTGGGATGTTCCTGAGCAAGCTCGCGGGCCCGACCGTACAGCTTGTCGTCCGCGACCTGACCGGCCGAGGGCAGCTTCGCGAAGCGTTCCATTTCCGGATCCGGCGTTCCGGCCGGAACCGCGGCTTTCGCCGCCTTGACCGTCTGGGTGAGCCAGGAATCGCGCGCCATGGTGCCTTGTCCGCGCAGTGGCCGCATCGCGTCCGGCGGCAAGTAGAGAAAGTCGCCGCGCCCCAACAGGCGTTCGGCACCGGTGCTGTCGAGAATCGTCCGAGAATCGATCGACGAGGCCACGGTAAAGGCGAGCCGGGCCGGAAGGTTTGCTTTGATCAGGCCGGTGATCACGTCGACCGACGGTCGTTGGGTTGCGACGACCAGGTGAATGCCGGCGGCCCGACCGAGCTGAGCCAGGCGGCAAATCGATCGCTCGACGTCCTGGGCCGCGAGCATCATGAGATCGGCTAGCTCATCGATCACGACGACCAGCGCCGGCAACGCCGGTTGGTGGCCAGCGTTATACGCGAGGCGATTGCGGCAGCCCGCGCTCGCGAGCAAATCGTACCGCCGAGCCATCTCGGTCTCGACCTTGCCGAGAATCTCGACCGCGGCTTCGATTTCGGTCGCGACCGGTGCCAAGAGGTGCGGCAAACCGGCCAGCCAGGTAAACTCGACACGCTTCGGATCCACGACGATGACTCGCACGTCGCCTGGCTTCCGAGTGTGTAAGAGGGTTCCGAGTAAGCTGTTCACGGCGACTGACTTTCCCGAGCCGGTTGCTCCGGCGATCAAAAGGTGAGGCTGGCGCGCGAGATCGGCGACGATCGGCCGGCCGGCGACATCGCGTCCCAGCGCCATCGGGAGGACACCGCGCTCGTTGAGCGACTGAAACTCCGGCTCGCTGAGCAGGGCGGGTAAGGGCACCGGTTTTGGATTGGGATTTGGAATCTCGATTCCAATAAAGGTTTTACCGGGCACCGGTGCTTCCGTCCGTAGCGACGTAACGCCGAGGACGAGTGCCAGGTCGTTCGACCGAGAGACAATCTTCGCGGCGCGAACCCGCTCTCGCCGTGGCGGCTCACCGCCGCGCCCGGGCTTTTGGAGGTAGCCCGGGGCGACGCCGAAACGAATGACCATCGGTCCAACTTCGGCGTGAACGACCTTCCCAGGTGCTCCGAACTCCGCGAGGGTTTGCTCGATCAGCGCCGCGTAGCGTCGAGTGACTCCGTTCAATCGCGGCTTTGGCGGCTCGGTCGTGGGTGCTTCGTCCTCATCCGGCGCTTCGGCCGCGACGGCCGCCTCGTCGTCCGGATCTGCCGGTAAGTCGCTTTGATCCGCCGTTACGGTGGGAGTGAGCACCTCTCGTTCGTCATCCGTCTCTTCGTCCTCGTCGTTTTCCAGGGGGCGAGGATCGGTCGTGAGAGGCCGAGCCGGCGGACGCGAATTCGCCGCGACCGGGCGCTCGGCAGGCCGGTGGGCCGGGGCGGAGATGCCGGGTGGTAGCAACGCGTCGACCGGCGTCCAATCGGCGTCAGTTGGCGGGGCTTTGGCCGGCCGACTCTTCGACAGGCGAGCGGGCTGAGGAGGCGAATCGCGCGGTAGCTCCGGCCGCCGCGGTTCCTCGCTGACCCGCGGTCGGGGTGATGTCGGCCGTGGCGCTGGCTTCGCCTTCGTGGTCGGACGCGGAGTGCTCGGCTTCGCCGGAGACCGCTTCTGAGCGGCCGGCTCGGTGCCCCCGAGTAGTCGACTCAGCGCACGGCCAATCTTCACGGCCAGGCCGCTTGGCTCAGCTTGCTTCGGTTTGGACAATCGCTGCGCGGAGCTTCCCGCCCGCTTGCTCGTAGAGTTTGCCTTTGTCACGTTCCGTTGTCTCCGAGACGTCGCCGCGCGCTCTTCCCCGACCGGCTTTCTTCCGTCTCACTTTGTCGTCGTTGTTCCCAATCTACGGCGACGTCCCCGGGCAGCGGTAGAGGGAAAGCTGTAAAAGCCTCCTCAGGCAGTCGGGCGTTCGTAGATGCGGTAGCGGTCGGAGATTTTGAAACCGTGGTCTTCGAGGGGACGGTACATCGCGGGATTGTCCTCGAGGATCCACGAGCCTTCGACCTCGCGGGCGCCGAATTGCCGCGCCATGCGCATCGTATCGTAGAGGAGAAGGACCGAGGCCGGGGTATGGTGATACTCGGGCAAGACGCCGAGAAAGACGACTCGAATGCGCTCGGTGTGCTGACCCATCTTCATTCGGACGAGCTTCCAGATGGTCGATGGGTGCACCAGGCGTCCCCCGGTGTGGCGCAAGAACTCGTTCAAATCCGGTACGGAAATCACCGCACCCACCACTTTGCGTGCGCCGTTCTCTTCGACTTCGGCCGCCCGGATCAGATTCGAGTCGATCATGTACTGAAATAGCTCGGCCATCGAGCGAAGCTCTTTGAAGCTCATCGGTGCGAAGCCCCAATTATTGGCGAGCGCACTGTTGTAGATGGTCAAGAACGACTTGACCTCGCTGTCCAGATCTTTGAAGTTCGCGGCCCGGAGGTGAACTTTCGCCATCCGCTGGATGCGTTCAGCCATCTTTCCCCAACGCGTCCACTCTTTTTCGGGAATCGACGTCAGATCGAGACGGTAGACCCGTAAGGTCTTGGCTGTTGTAAAACCGGCCGCTTCCAGGTGGCTCGCGTAGTAGCGAGGATTGGAAGGCATCAGAAAGGACGGGTAGCGGTCGCCCTCGGTCCAAATCCCACAGTCGTCGTTGATCGTCGGGTTAAATGGACCGCGGATAGTCGTGAGCCCGCGTTGGCGGAGCCACGTGCTCGCGGCCTCGACGACCGCCTGGGTCGCCGCCCGCCCCGCTTCGCCGCCGTCGACACACTCGTAAAAGCCGAAGAATCCAGTCTGATCGTGGTGGTATTCGTTGTGAAGCCGATTTTGAATTGCCACGATCCGAGCAATTGGACGATTCTCGATGCGCGCCAGGAATAGCTCGAGGTCGCCGTGTTCGTGAAAGGGATTTTCTTTGCCCAGCAGCATGCCATCGAGCTGAGCGGCGAGCGAGGCACTGCCGCGAAAACGATGACCACGATCGAACAGGTGGCGTTGGAACTCACGCATGGGCCGAACCATCTGACGGTCCTCGGGAACCTGCCAGGGAAGCTCGACGAACGCGTCAAAGTCATTTTTCGACTGAACCGACGTTACCGTCACCGCCGCTTGTCCCATCGTTCTGCCACCTTTCTTGTTGGGGAGTCGGGAGCCGGGGGGACCGGGGAGACCCCTTTACCCCTTGCCCCTTCTCCCCCACGGAGAGAGAAGGGGCAGTCCCCGCACTTCCCCGTTTCCGCGACTACTAAAGAAGGAACTGACTGAGATACTTTTGGGCCAGGATCAACCCTTGCTTGGCCCGCTCCGGGTCGGTCCGGAAGCCCCACAGGTCGTCTTCGTGCTCGACTGAAAGATAACCGTCGTAGCCAACGTCGAGCAAAGCGCTGATGTAATTGCCCCAGTGCACCTGGCCGCAGCCGGGTAAACAGTAGCGCCACCAGCCCGGCTGACCGACCGGCTTGCGTCCGTATTGTGGACCCGCCAGGATGCCGTACTGGTACAGGCCTTCGGGAACGATTTCGGTATCCTTCGCGTGTGCGTAGTGGATCCGG
>DATLSK010000044.1:0-24339 GCA_035534155.1 Chloroflexota bacterium
TCGCCATGTTCGGCGTCGCAGCATATGCCGCCTTTCAGCCAGCAGGCAAAAGGTCCACGAAAATACCAGCAGCGCGATTCTTGGCAGAGGTTTCCGCCGAGCGTCGCCACGTTGCGGATTTGCGGGGACGCCGCATCACGAATCGCGTCGGCGAGACACGGGAAATTGCTCTGAATCAGGGGGTGAGTAGCGACGTCGCGGAGACGGGTGAGGGCGCCAATTTGGACGTGACCGTCGACGTCGAAGATCCCGGACGCATCTTTGATCGTTTTCAGATTGATCAGCCGATCGGGCTCTCGAACGCCCAGGCGCATCTCGGGAATCAGATCCGTCCCTCCGGCAATCGCCCTCGCCTGGGGATCCGCGGCCAGTAGCTGCACCGCTTCGTCCGCGGTTGTCGCGTTCACGTGCTCAAACGCCTGCATGCGAGCCCTCCTGGTTCAGAGCGGCGAGGACTTTGGCCGCCGTCAGCGGCAGATCGGTGATCCGAACGCCGATCGCATCGGCAATCGCGTTTGCTACCGCGGGCGCGACCGGAATAATCGGCGGCTCGCCGAGGCCTTTCACGCCCAGCGAATTGTCGATCTGGTCAATCTCGCCAAACGGCCGACCATCTACCACCGGCACGTCGGCGATCGTCGGAATTAAGTAGCTTTCCAAATTTGCGTTGAGGACCACCCCCGTCTGGGGATCGACGACAAGCGCCTCGGTGAGCGCGTAGCCCACACCCTGGGTGATTCCCCCGGCAATCTGGCTATCGGCCTGAAGTGGACTAATGACCCGGCCGCAATCGTGCACGGCAGATTGCTTGATCACTTCGACCGCGCCGGTGGCCAGGTCGACCTCGACCTCGGCGAATTGCACGCCAAACGTGCGAATCGTTACATCCTGGGGATTTGGACCACGGTCACCCTGGCCAACAATCGCGAAGGGGCTTACCTCCTGCAATACGTCGGCGAGCGGAGTTTCGTGCTCTCCCGCCAGGCCATGATGAACGATACCTTCCCGAATCTTGACCTGATCGCCAGGGCACCGCAGCACATGCGCTGCCACTTCGAGCAAGGTTTGGCACGCTTGACTCGCCGCGGCCCGCACGGCCGGCCCGACCGACGCCACGGTCATTGAACCGGCGCTGTTTGGCGCGTACGGGCCGGAGAGAGTGTCACCCTCCGCGATTCGGACGTCCTCCAGACGCAGACCGAGCTCCTCCGCGGCGATTTGCGCCAGAGCGGTGCGCGTGCCAGTACCGATGTCCTGTGACCCGACAACGACGTCGGCGGTGCCGGTCGCGTCAACCTTCACCCAAGCGTAGGCCGGCGGTCCCCCTCCACCTCCCCAAATCTGCGCGGCCATCCCGCGCCCGCGCCGTCGTCCCGAATCGCTTGCTTCTGGCTTCGGGGTGTTCCAGTCCGCCATCGCGGCACCAAGGCTGAAAATATCGTCGATCGGATTCAGAGAGTACGATTGGCGGTCGACCTGATCGAAATCTACCTCATTCCGTCGACGAAGGGAGAGAGGGTCAATACCGAGTTTTTTGGCCAGTTCATCCATCGCCGATTCGAGCGCGAAACTGCCCTCGGTGTAGCCAGGGGCACGAAAGGCCCGGGCCGGCGCGACGTTTGTGTAGACCGCGTTCTCTACCGTGCGAACGTTTGGACACCGGTAAAGCGTTTGGCTCGGCCCGCAGACGATCATCGCGTGGTTGCCATAGCTGCCAATTCCGGCGGTCGCTTCGTGCTCGATGAAGGTCAGCCTGCCATCCCACCGGGCACCCAGGCGAATCTGCTGCACGGTTGCCTCGCGATGGCCGGTCGCGACCGTTTCTTCGTCGCGATCGAAATACACGAGAATCGGTCGGTCGGCCTGACGCGCCAAGAGCGCCGCCAAGTACACCTCTTCGCCCGCGATCTGTTTGCTGCCAAATGCCCCGCCAATCGCTTCTGAGAGAACTCGAACCCGGTTTTGGGGAATCCGTAGCCGCTGCGCCAGATCACGTGCGACACCATGAATGTACTGGGTCGACGTCCAAAGCGTAAGGCCTTCACCGTCCCATTCAGCCAGCGCACAGTGTGGCTCGAAGCACTGGTGGATCGCCATTTGCGTTCGAAATTCAAGCTGTACCGTCACTTCGGCTTCCCGCTGTCCGCTCTCCAGATTGCCCCGCTCGTACCTTTGCGGGTAACCTTCGGTCAGCAGATTTCCACGCGGCTGAACCAGTGGTGCGCCCGGCTCCTTCGCCTTCGCCGGATCGATGACGAACGGCAGCGGCTGGTAATCGACCTCGATCTCTCGCAGCGCGTCTTCGGCGATTTCTTCCGTATCCGCCGCGACCGCGGCGACCGCCTGCCCATAGTAGCGAAGGGTTCGATCGAACAGTGGCTGGCCGGTGCTCAAAGTGAGCTTCGGAGTCGAGCGGTGGCAGAGGACAGCCCGAACGCCCGGCATCCCGGCAGCCCGCGACAGATCCAGTCGATTGATCCGAGCATGGGCATAGGGCGACCGCAGGACCTTCGCAAACAGCATTCCCGGGCGTCGGTGATCGGCGGTATAGGCGGCGCGTCCGGTCACTTTGCTTTCAGCGTCCACCCGGGGAAGATCTCGACCGACGATGCTCAGGTCGGAGTTCGCTTCCCAAGGCGCCAGATCACTTCCAGACCAGATCGAGTATCGTTCGTAAATACGCCCTTCGATTTCGGTCTTACTCTTGACAATCCGGGTCACCGGGCGCCTCCTGGCGGATTCTGCCGTAGCTCCTGCAGCGCGTTCCGAACGTGGGTATAGGTGCCACAGCGGCAGAGGTTTCCGCACATCGCACGGTCGATGTCCTCATCGCTGGGTTGCGCGTTGTCGCTGATCAGAGCCTTGGCGGCGAGCACCTGGCCGGGGGTGCAAAAACCGCATTGGACGGCATCGTGCCGAATGAACGCTTGTTGAACCGGATCAAGCTGTCCGTCGACGGCCAGGCCTTCGATTGTTAAAATGTCAACGGCCTCACATTCGATTGCCAGGGCGAGACAAGCGTAGATTGGTCGGCCATCGGCCAGGACGGTGCAAGCTCCACATTCGCCCAGGTTACACACGCGCTTGGCGCCAGTTAAACCCAGATCCCATCGAATCACGTCAAGCAACGATCGACGCGGCTCGACTTGAATCTGCTGAATGTTTCCGTTCACTTTGATGGAAATCGGGACCAATCCTGGCCCAGTCACCGGCGCACTGACCACCGGCACCGGATGGACTACTCGTACCATGGAACCCCCGTTGGCTCATTCGCGGTAAGAATAATCGGGCAAGTTTGAGACCAATCGAGAACACGGCACCTGTTCGCGGATTGCAGCCGCTCAAACGAGTGGGACCGCGCTATAATGGTGGGCAAACCTTTGGGAATTGGAGCGGCCGCGGTGTGTAACCGAACGAAAGGGTCACCCAACCACGTTGGCTCTCGCCTCATTGGGTTCTTCCTGTGCTGTATTTTGCTCACGGCGATGGCCCCTCCCGCGTTTGCCGCCGATGGCTTCGTCACCCTTCCAGACTTTCCAATTCCGAACGGACATTTCTATTCCCAGGCGAGCGGCCAGGGAGTGACGACAGGCTTCACGATCACGAACGACGCGGGCGCTCATTTTTTCACCGGATTCACGCACCTCGGCGACGTTGATCGACTCGGTTACCCCGCTTCACGCCGGTTCATGTACGGCGGCTTTCTGACTCAAGCGACCCAAAAGGCACTGCTCCAGTGGCATCCGGAATCCGGACAACTTCAGATGGCCAACGTTTTCGACGTGTTCACCCAGCTCGGCCTGGACCCAACCCTGGACAAGACGTACCAAATTCCGCCGACCGGCGACAACACTGCCGACCGATCTCTGGATTGGCCACAGGTGGTTGCTCGCCACCTGGCAATTCTCAACCAGAACGCAGCGATTCGCGCTCGCTACTTTGCCGATCCGGACCCGATGGACGACTTCGGACTGCCCCAGGCCGCGGCTAGCTTTGGAAACGTCTTTGTCATTCGTTGCGAGCGCGCGGCTTTCCAGCAGTGGACCGCGGCGACCTCGTTTGCCCATGCCGGCGACGTGACCGTGGTGAACGCTGGAGACCTTGCCAAGCAGCTTGGCGTCGTGCCAGCCGCCGCGGCAGCGCCCGAAGCCGCGACCCAACAGGTAGTCGCACCGCTTGGCGCCACGCTCACAGTGAGCGGCCCGACCCAAGCATCGGTCAGGGCCAGTGTGGCGAAAGCGCTTCCCTCGTTGGTCCGCATTGACGTGGCATTGCCCGACGGGGCAGGTCTAGCGTCTGGAATTGTCTTGGATCAGAATGGCGACATCTTGACCAACGATCACGTCGTCAATGACGCACTGGCCCTAAAAGTCACGTTTGTCAACGGCAAAGTCTTGCCGGCCAAGATCATTGGGACGGACCCCAGCAACGACCTCGCCGTCATTCGAGTGTCGGCTCAGTCAATTGGGTCAGGCGTCACCAGCGCAACCTTCGCGGCGGTCAACCGTCTGGAGCCAGGACAATACGTGGCGGCGATTGGCTTTTCCCCGTTCTTCCCGATGCCGCCCGCGGTAAGAATTGGCGTTTTCCAGCACCTCGACCCAACCCAACCGCCGGTTCTTCTCTCGAATATCTACATTTTGCCCGGCGATAGCGGCGGTATGCTGCTCGACATGTCCGGAAACGTCATCGCTATCAACGATGAGATTCGCTTTACCCATCAGCAGCAAGAGCCATTGATCGGTTTTTCGATCGATGCCACCACCGCCGAGAGAATTGCCCAACAGCTCGCGCGTGGAGGCTCTTGAGGTTACCATGTGGCTGCCTGCCCTGGGTCTCTTTGCCGGTGTCCTGATCGGGTTGTTTTTTTCGGTCTCGATCCCGGCCGAATATGCGCGCTACACGGCAATCGCCATCCTCGCTGGGCTCGACTCGATCTTGGGCGCCGCCCGCGCCGAGCTCGAGGGCGATTACGATACCTCACTGTTTCTATCGGGGCTACTGTCGAACATGCTCCTGGCGGGATTCCTGACCTACGTCGGAGACCGACTGGGAGTTCAGCTCAATCTCGCGGCGGTCGTCGGCTTCGGAGTGCGTGTGTTCGGCAACCTGGCGCAGATCCGCCGTCTCTTACTGATCCGATTTCGACGCGTACGCGCCGAACCGAGTAGAGAAACTTTATAAGATTCAGCCCCAACCTATTGCTCGGCCTGTAGGCCAGGCAGTATAATCAGCAAGACCGGCGGAGCGAGCGGTAGGCGCCGCTGAAACCAGCGGCAACCTCTTCAAGCCGGGAATGGGGCAAAGGTGACCAAGGAGCGCATTGTTGTCGGAGTAGACGCCGGCACGACGAAAGTTACTACGCTGATTGCCGAAGTCAGTCGCAACAATAGCGTTCACGTTATCGGCGTGGGCGTGGCACCATCGCACGGCCTTCGAAAGGGCGTGGTGGTCGATATCGAGCAAACCGTAGAGTCGATTGCCGCGTCAGTAGAGAAAGCCGAGCGAATTTCCGGCTACAAGGTCGTCAGTGCCTTTGTTGGCCTGGCCGGCGCTCACGTGACGTCATTGAACAATCGCGGGGTCGTCGCAGTATCGCATTCAGATCGCACGATCACCGAAGAGGATGTCGAACGTGTCCTCGACGCGGCACGGGTTATCAATGTGCCGAGCAACCGCGAAATCGTCCACGCTATTCCGCGCCACTTCATCGTTGATGGTCAAGAAGGGGTGCGCAATCCCGTTGCCATGCTCGGTTACCGCCTCGACGTCGAAGCCCACATCGTCACGGGAGCGGTGACGGCGATTCAAAACCTGACTAAGTGTTTTCACCGGATTGGCATCGACGTCGATCAGGTTGTTTTAAAACACCTCGCTGCCGGCGAGGCCGTGCTGACCGATGAAGAGAAGGAAATGGGAGTCGCCCTGGTCGATATCGGTGGAGGAACGACCGAGATCGGGATCTTCGTCGAAGGGAGCGTTTGGCACACGGGCGTTCTCTCGGTTGGTGGCAATCACATTACAAATGACATCGCGGTGCGCTTGCGAACACCGTTTGCCGAAGCTGACGAATTGAAAATCAAACATGCCTACGCCTTCACCCACGATGTTGATCCTCAAGAGATGGTCGATGTCACAACTTTTGGGCGTAGTCAGGTCGAAAGCGTTCCTCGGATCGTGATCTGTGAAGTCGCGGAAGCGCGCTTACAAGAAACGTTTTTAATGGTGCAAGCTGAGATCAAGCAGTCCGGCTACGACGGCCTCCTACCGGCTGGAGTTGTCCTGGTTGGCGGCACGTCTCAGTTAAACGGGATCATCGACCTAGCCTCCGAGGTTCTCCAATTGCCCGTCCGGCAGGGGACGCCGCACGGCGTTCACGGCTTGGTGGACACGGTGGGAGGATCTGCCTACGCGACGAGCGTAGGACTCACTCTCTGGGGTGCTCGGTATGGAGACCGAGCGACCGACATGCGTCCGGTTTCCGGACGGGCCGACCGCTATGCGACCGACACCCGTCGAGCAAGCGGGCGCTTTAAGGGCTGGCTCCGCGCAATCCTTCCGTAGCGTCTTGAGCTGGACCATTCGTTCCGGGTTGCAGCGGCATGGAACCACCTGCCGCCAATTCTCTATTTGGCGCAGCAAAGCGCCGACACGAAAAGGGTATGAGACGCCATGATGCCTATGCCAGAAATTGTCTCCTTTGCCAATATCAAAGTAGTCGGGGTCGGGGGTGGGGGCAGCAACGCAGTCAACCGTATGATTCAAGCCGAAGTCCGCGGGATCGAGTTCATCGCCGTGAACACCGATGCCCAAGCCCTGGCGCGGACCGATGCTGATCGAAAGATACACATCGGCGACAAGCTGACCAAGGGGCTTGGCGCCGGTGGTCAGCCGGCCATTGGAACAAAAGCTGCCGAAGAGACGAGCGACCAGATCTACGAAGCGTTGAAGGACGCCGATATGGTGTTCATCACCGCCGGCATGGGCGGTGGCACCGGCACTGGCGCCGCCCCGGTGGTCGCTCAGATTGCCCAGGAGATCGGCGCCCTGACCGTCGGAGTCGTCACGAAGCCGTTTGTGTTCGAAGGCGCTCGCCGTCGCGCGAACGCCGAAGAAGGCATCGCCAACCTGAAAGACAAAGTTGACACGTTGATCATCATCCCCAATGACCGGCTTCTTCAGATTGTCGAGAAGAAAACGTCGATCGAGGCGGCCTTCAAGGTGGTGGACGAGGTGCTCCATCACGGTATCCAGGGCATCGCCGAGCTGATCACCGTGCCAGGGCTGATCAACCTGGACTTTGCCGATGTGAAGGCCATCATGTCCAAGGCAGGCTCGGCGCTGATGGCGATTGGGCGCGCCGAGGGCGAGGAGCGTGCCTCGGAGGCCGCCAAGGCTGCGATTGCGAGTCCTCTCCTCGAAGTGTCGATCACCGGCGCCAAGGGGGTCCTGTTCAACATTACCGGTGGACCAGACATGACGCTCTTCGAAGTGACCGAGGCGGCCGACATCATTTCGAAGGCCGCGGATCCGGAAGCGAACATTATCTTCGGCGCGGTGATCGATCCTCGTCTGCAGGGTGAAATCAAGATCACAGTCATCGCCACCGGCTTCGACGGCAAAGTGCTGCCGCCGCCCGCTCTGCGAGGTATGACGAATCATCAACTGAGGACGCCGCGCGAGCCAGTCGCCGCGCCGACGTTCACGGGCGATGACATCGAGATTCCCGCCTTCCTCCGACGACGCTAGGTTCGGTGCGCAAAAGCTAGCGTCGCCGCCCTGAAGGGCAAGCCAGGCAAGCCAGTAGGGGCCAGGTACGCCTGGCCCCTACTGGCTTGCTCCGTCATCGGGGCTATCGCGCCTCGGCCCGGCGCTTGCCTTTTACGGCAGCACCTCGTCTTCTGGTTCCCCCTCAGCCGTTGACTTCGTTGCCGCCACGACCGCATCGGTAAAGTACGCCTCGCGCTGGGCGCCAATCATCTCGAATTCGTCATTGATCACGGTCTTCGGAACTCCGCTCACCTGAAATCGATTCGACAATTCCGGAAACTCGTTTGCTTCGATGACGTCGGCTGTCACCCGATCGCTTTCAATCGCCATTTGGTGGGCCATCCTGGCCACCGTCGGACAGTACGGTCAAGTAGGTGTGACAAAGACCCGAATGTGCACGTCGCCATCGAGACCGGCCAGCGCATCTCGTGTTGCTGGCGCCAGCGACGTCGACCCGCTCGACACGTCGACCAGATCGTCAATCAGACCACGGAACTCGTAGCCAGCGGGAATCCCAAACTGTCGAACGTTCCCTCGGTTTTTCCCAATCAGAACGAAAGACGGCACCAATTCGGGGCCAATGCCATACGCCGATCCGGCGTCTGGATTTGCCCGCACGTCGCGCACATTGAGCGTTAGCTTATCGGAGAGCGCCACGACCTCGCTGAGCAATTGCTCGGTTTGCTCACAATACTCGCATTCGCGCCGACCGGGTACCACGAGCAGTGACTTCTTCTCGGTGAATAGCTCGACGGTGACCGGTTCTTGCAACTGAGCGTTGAAGATCTCGCGGATCTTATCGGCGTCATTCGTGGAAATAATCGGCATGAAGTGTCCTCCTCTGGATAATTTTACTCCAGCGGAGACGGTCGACTGAAGCATTTTGGCTAATCTGACCACCGAGGAAGGCAAATGACTGAACAACCATCAAACCTAGTTCAGGCGATTCGTCCAGGCCATTTCATGCCCGATTTCCGATTGCGGTCAATAGACGGGCCCTGGGTGAGCCCCGACGACTTTGTTGGTCGTCGATTCATTTTGGTCTTCACCGGCTGGAACAATTGCCAGGGGACCCGGCAATTATTAAGGGAGATCCGGGGAGCTTATCCCCGAATTGTCTTAGAGGAAACCATACCGCTTCTGATCGCTCCCGAAGAAGCCGACACTGGCAGGCTCGCCGTGCCGCCGGTGAAGGTCCCATTTCCGGTTTTGCGCGACGTCAACGCGAGCGTCCATCGGGCCTTCGGCGCGGTAAACTGGGGTGGTCAACCGGCCCCGAGCGTATTCATCACCGACCACCATCGCCGCGTCATCTATCGGGCGCTGTCGGGATTACACGAGCGACTACCATCGGGGAACGAAATCGTGAGCTTCCTCGTCTACGACGAACTAGCTTGCTCGGATTGCGGTCAGCCGAATCGACTCGGCTAGGTCACTCGTCCTGCTGGCGCTGTCGTCGTCGAAAGAACTCTTCTAACTCTTGAACAACCGTCTCGGGATTCGGTAGCTCGACCGGGGCAGAACCCGGCTCCGGATCAGGAGGAACCTCGACGTCAGAGAACTTTTCGCGGTCTTCAAGCTGTCGAACGTAGCTCGCGATTTCGGCATCGTTCGCAATCGCATCCTCGACCTGAGCGTTAAAACGCGTAGCCGTGCGTTCCATTTCGGCCAGATCGATCGGGACGTCTAACAACTCGCCAACCCGGCGGAGAATTGCCACCGAGACGACTGGATTGACCGTCGAGGCAACGTAGTGGGGCACGTTACCCCAAATGCTGCCGTTCACCCAGCCTCGCTCTCGACACGCGGTGCCGAGAATGCCGACGATCCCAGTTGGGCCTTCGTAGCCAGAGCGCTTCAGCCCCAGGCCAGCCAACCGCCGAGCGAGCGAAGGGTCGGAGATGGATCCGGTTAAAACCGGCGGCCGAGAATGCAGCACATCGGCGACCAAACCACCGAGCGCCAGCACGACGCTCACGTTGTACGCCGCGGCATAATCGAGCACAAGCTTCGTGAAGGCCTTCCAGTGAATCTGAGGCTCACTGCCGAGCAGGATCAAGGCGTCGCGCGAGCAATCCGGAAGCTGGGCGGCGAAAAACTGAGTCTGTGGCCAAATGATCCGGCGCTGAATGGAATCAACGATACGAACCTGCGGGCGCGTCTCGGTGAAGACAAAAAACTCTTCCGGATCGACTTCGGCGCACAACTCAGCATTCCAACGTCGAATCAGATAGCGCACCGAACTGGTCGCGACCTCAGCCGCATCATTCCAGCCAGCAAAGGCAACGAGCAAAACTGGATCGCGCAGTTCCGGGTGGTGATATTCGGTTAAATACTCCATCTGCGCCCACCTCATGTCTTTCCTGGCTTAACTTCAGTATAGCACAGCGATTTTGCCGAAAATGGCGACAAACTCTTGACAATTGAAACAGACGTTCTATAATCGCCATAGACGAACACTTGTCCGATACCATGGAGGCAAAAGATGGAAGTTTGGGTTCAAGAGTCATTGTTCCCGGAGCCGTCGAGCGGTCGCCATGAACCAGCCACCGCCAAGCTTACTGTGTCTCCGCGCCGTCACCTCGTGCGGACGAACTGGTCACGCGTCACCCGCGATCCAGCGGTGGCTTCGAGTCACGCCACCGGCGCGGCGCTCGCCAGCGACTTCCGCACCGGACTTGCGAACGCTTTTGCCCAGCTCTCTCCGGAGCAGCGCGCAGAAATTCGCGCCGCGGTGGGTTCCCAACGGACCGAATCGGCGGCATAGACGAACAGGGATTAGGTCTGACCTGCCGCCGATTGAGACGAGTTGGTCCGCCTAAAATACGATCAAGCCGCGAGCGACTTCGCCCGCTGCCAGGGCGCGGAACGCCTCATTGGTCTCGCTAATGTCGTAACGACGCGTAATAAGCTCGTCCAGCTTCAGCTTGCCATTCAGATACAGGTCGACGAGCCTCGGAAAGTCGGCGAAGGTCCGAGCCGAGCCATATGATGAGCCACGGAGAACTCGCTGGGGTCCGACGAGTAGTCCGGCGTTAACCGAGATGCGACTGCCGGTCGGCGGCAGACCGATCACCGTGCACGTCCCGCCCGGCTCCAATGCTTCGAATGCCTGCTCGGCGACCCGAACGTCGCCAACCGCCACGAATGAATAGGCCACACCCGCCCCGGTGATCTTTTTGATCGCGTCCACCGCGTCTTCCTTCGACGCATTGACCAGATGGGTGGCTCCCATCTGCTTCGCATATTCCAACTTCGCGTCGCTAACGTCGACGGCAATGACCGGGAATGCCCCGCAAACGTCTCCCCCCTGGATTGCGTTGAGGCCAATCCCGCCGGTGCCAAAGACCGCCATGCTCGCGCCGGCTGGCACCTGGGCCACGTTCAACACCGAGCAGACGCCGGTCGTGACCGAGCAGCCGATCAGCGCGGCCTTGTCGAGCGGCATATCCTTCCGGATCGGAATCGCGCAGTCCTGGGGGACAACCGTCATTGAGCCAAAAGTCGCGACCGTTCCGTAGTGATAGACGGGCTTCCCGTTGAGGCGCATCCGGGTCGTCCCGTCGTACATCCGTCCGGGGAGCGGACGTCGCTCGCAGAGCACGGGCCGACCGGTCACGCAATACCGACAACGTCCGCAGGTTGGCGCCCAGGAAAGAATGACGTGATCGCCGACGCTGAGGCCTTTGACTCCGGTACCGAGCTTCTCGACGACTCCCGCCCCCTCGTCGCCGAGGACCACCGGCAGGGTGGGGTAAGTCCACGAGCCATCGGCGGCGTGGAGGCAGCTATGACAGACTCCGCTCGCCGCCATCCGCACCAGGACCTCGCCTTCGCCTGGATTTGCCAGCTCGACTTCCTCAACGGTCAGAGGTTGCTTCTGTTCGTGTAGCACCGCGGCGCGCATGATTCGCTCCTTTTTGCCATGAATGTGCAACGAAAGTGTGGCTGGGGCACTTTCGACCGCCAGTATAGCATTCAGAGTGGCCGGGAATAGCCAGGAGTTTCAAAGGGCAATTGAAAGTCGCGTAAACGAGAACGCTTCAGGTTGGGCCACCATCTGCCAACCAAACCTGGAGCCAATACGCAACGAAGGGGCCCGGGGGGGCGATGCCCCCCCGGGCCCCTTCGTGTGGGCCTCGCGTTAGTCGGGTGGACTAATAACGGCGCGAGCGATACCCACCGGTGCCGCGGGACGATCCGCCTCGCTCGAGCTGGAAGCAGTCCGAGCAATAAACCGGCTTGCCGTTGGTCGGCTGGAAGGGAACTTCGGTTTCCTTACCACACCGCGAGCAAACCGCCGGGTACATCTCACGCTGACCACCACGGCTCGAGCTGCCGTAGCCATCGCCACGCGTTGCCTTACGCGCGGCGCGGCAGGATGGACACCGAGAGGGTTCGTTCGTGAATCCCTTCTCAGCGTAGAAATCCTGCTCGCTCTGGGTGAAAACAAACTGGGTCCCACAGTCGCGGCAAACGAGAGTCTTATCAGCCATCTTACGCGCTGACTCCTCAGCATAAATAGTTTAGGACGATTTGTCAGCGCGCTCGATGATTGGCCCGTCGGGGCTTTTTCTCGTTCGGCAGATAAATCCACCCTATCGTCGGTATTATACAAGGAAATCGGTCGCGCGACTAGCATGTATTTTTAGGAACTTTGGACCGGGTATAATCACTCCGGGTCGGAGGTATCGACATATGACTGACGCGTACTTCGCTTCGCATTCTCACGAATTCAGCCGCTTTCTCAACGCCCGTAAGTGTTATGGCCCAAGCTTCTCGCCGGATGGGACCCGCGTCTCTTTCATTTCCGATCTCAGTGGTATTCCCCAAACCTGGCTGTTATCAGCTCGCGGCGGTTGGCCGGAGCAGCTCACGTTTACCGATGATCGGGTTGGTCTAGCCGTTTTTGCACCAAATGCCGAGCGATTGATCGCCGGCACCGATGTCGGTGGCGACGAGAACGTTCAACTCTGGCTGCTTGCCGGGGACGGGTCGCGGCTGCGACCGCTCACTCATCGCCTCGACGCGATGCATCCGTTCGGGCACTGGTCGCCCGACGGCCGGCACATCGCTTACGCATCCAACGAGCGAGAAAAGGCGCATTTGGACGTAGTCATCCAGGAGGTCGAAACCGGTCTCGCTCGGACGGTTTTGCAAACCGACGGTATGTTCGAAGTTGCCGACTGGTCGCCCGACGGTCGCCGACTCCTCGTGTGCCGAATTGACAGCTCGATGAATAACGAGATTTTTGAAGTCGACCTGGAGTCCGGAGGGAGTCGCCTCCTGAGCCAGCATGCAGGCTCGGTCCGATTTGAGCAACCAAGTTATCGCAGCGACAGGCACGCCATCTACGTTCTGACTGATTTGGGACGCGACTTTCTGGCCCTTTGCGAGCTCGATCTCGCGACCGGTCACTGGACACCGATCGTGGAAGATCGTTGGGACGTCGAAACCTATGCCGTCAGTCCCGACGGACATTCGATTGCCGTTGTCGCCAACGTCGACGGATACTCGACACTTACTATATTCGATCGTCGGAACCAATCTCAGAAGACGGTCGAGGTACCAAAGGGAGTCATCGCGCGCTCGTTCGTGGGTAACTGGCACGACGGCGTCAGGTGGTCGCCGGACGGCCGCCGCCTGGCGTTCAGCCTCACCACGGCCCGAACGACCCAAAACGTCTGGCTCGCCGATCCGGCCGACGGAGCCTGCTGGCCGCTGACTCATGCGACGATTGGCGGGATTCCCGACGATCACTTCGTCGAGCCGGAGCTGATCCACTACCCGACGTTCGACGGACGCATGATCCCGGCTTTTCTCTTCAAGCCTCGGTCCACCTCGTCCGGGGCCGCGGTTGTCCTGGTCCACGGCGGTCCCGAATCCCAGTCGCGCCCGGCTTTCGATCCGACCGTCCAATATCTCGTCGATCAGGGCTACACCGTCCTGATCCCCAACGTGAGAGGATCGACCGGCTACGGCACCGCCTATTCCCACCTTGACGATATCGAACAAAGGCTGGACGCGGTCGCCGACGTGAAGGCCGGTGCCGAATGGCTCAGCCAGGCCGGTCACGCGCACGCCCAGCGCATCGCGGTCATGGGTGGCAGCTACGGCGGCTTTATGGTCCTGGCGTCGTTGGTCACCTATCCGGACACATGGGCGGCAGGGATCGACCTGTACGGACTCGCGAACTTCGTCTCCTTTCTCGAAAACACCCATCCGTTTCGCCGGAAGCACCGCGAAGCCGAATATGGCTCACTCGAGCGAGACCGCGACGTCCTCGTGCGAATCTCGCCGATCACGCACCTCGATCGACTCGTCGCTCCGCTCTTTGTTGCCCACGGTGAAAACGACATCCGAGTGCCAATCTCCGAAACCGATCAAGTCGTAGCGCGCTTGCGCGCGCAGCACGTTCCGGTGGAGTTTTTACGCTTACCGAACGAAGGGCACGGATTCGTTCGCTTGGAGAATAAGCTCCGAGTCTACCCAGCCATCGTCCACTTTCTCGATCGCTATCTAAAGAACAACGCACATTAGGAGGAACAATGCGCTCTGGCGTCGTCGGCTTGATGCCAAACCATCCCCGTGACATTACTCCCGACACCGCTCGGCGGTTGCGGGAGAACGGCTTCACCGGCGTCACGGTACGGGTTCCAGATCCCCTGGAGGCCAACCGCGAAGAGTACGAACGCGCTGGGCAGATCCTTCACGACGGCGGAATTACCATCGCCCAGGCGAATCCGGCCTATGAGATCATCATCGATCCGAACGAGGAAAAGCGCCAACTGGGAATCCGTGGCCTCCAGGCCGCCTGCCAATGTGCCGCGTGGCTCGGAGCCGAGACAACCTACGTGCGTCCCGGCAGCCTGAACCCAGCCGGCGCATGGACCCCCCACCCAGAAAACACTCACCTCCGGACGATCACCCGCCTTGTCGATTCTCTCAAACACGTCGTGTCCGCTGCCGAGAACGTTGGCATCCCCCTCGCAATCGAAGGTGGCTCGGTATGCTCGTTGGACACTGCCGAACGCGTGCGTGACGTGATCGAAGCGGTCGGCTCTCCGGCCTTGCGCTTCAACGCCGATCCGGTCAACTTTGTCCGCTCGCTTGATGAGCTCTGGAATATGACCTCGTTGATCAACCACCTCTTCGACGTCTGTGGTCGGTTCGTGGTCTGCGCCCACGCGAAAGACATTACCGTCCGGAGCAACCTGCCGGTTTCGATGTATGAATGTCTGCTCGGCGAGGGCTACTGCGATCACGCGGTCTACCTTCAGCGCTTCGAGCAGGTGTGTCCGGACGGCTTCATGCTCATCGAGCATCTGCCCGACGAAAAGGTACCCGCTGCCAAAGTCAATCTCGATCGATTCATTCGTGAGGCCGGCTTGCGCTGGCGCGACTAAAGGAGACGAGCAATGACCAGAATCACCGGCATTCGCTGCATTCGCACCCGCCCGGCCGGGACCTGGGTGACCGTGAAAGTCGAGACTGACCAGCCAGGTCTGTACGGCATTGGCTCGGCCCACGACTACAATTACACCGACGCCGTCGTCGCCGTCGTCGAGCAGTTTTTCACCCCGCGTTTGATCGGCCGAGACGCCGGACAGATCGAGGACGTCTGGCAATCAACCTATCAAAGCGGCTACTGGCGAAACGGACCGATCTTGAATGCCGCTCTCGCCGGCATCGACATCGCTCTGTGGGACATCAAAGGCAAGGAAGCCGGCATGCCGGTCTATAAGCTGCTGGGCGGTCCCTGTCGAGCCGCGGCGCCATGTTACGCGCACGCCGACGGGAAGGACGTCGTCGCGCTGGAAGACGATATCCGTCGCTATCTCGAAGAAGGCTATCAAGTCGTGCGCTGCCAGGTCGGGGGATACGGCGGCGGTGGATTTATTGACGGGGCCAGCGCCAACCGACCAGAGAACGCGGCGCCGCAGGATCGGGTGTTTGACGATGGACTATACATTGAGAATATTACGTCGATGTTCGACCACTTGCGAAATAAGCTCGGATTCGGGGTTAAGCTGACTCACGATGTCCACGAACACCTCCGACCAACCTCCGCGGTGAACCTCGCCAAGCTGCTCGAGCCGTACCGACTTTTCTTTCTCGAAGACGTCCTCCCCCCGGAGCAGATTGCCTATTTTCGTCAGATTCGCCAACAGTGTGCGACTCCCCAGGCGATGGGAGAGCTATTCGTCAATCCCAATGAGTGGCTGCCTCTGATCTCGGAGCGACTGATCGACTTCATCCGCGTCCGCGTCTCGAAAGTTGGAGGGATTACTCCCGCCCAGAAGATCGCTCACCTAGCCGAATGGTTTGGTGTGCAAACCGCCTGGCAGGAGGGTGGCAATACTGATCCGGTGAACCAGATGGCGGCACTACATCTGGACCTGGCCAGTTACAACTTCGGAATTCAAGAAGACAACCACTTCCGACCGGAAGAACTCGAGGCCTTTCCGGGCCACGCCGTCCTCAAAGGCGGCTATCTCTATCCAAGCGACGGGCCGGGCCTGGGAATCGACATCGACGAAGAGAAAGCAGCAAAGCTACTCGATCCGGATCGGGTACGCCGGCCGCGCTACGTCGCCGAGGATCGCCGGGCCGACGGCAGCGTCGTTCGTCCATAATGGTCGGAAGACGACGCGCGAGGAACGTCCCGAGCCGGTCACAGCATCACGATCTGGTGGCGTGTTAACCGCGCATTCGTGTGGTGTAGAGACGGGCCGGTGGCCCGTCTCCCGCATCTATCCATTATTCGGCTGGTGACAGGGCAAAAGTCACCAGAACGTGCGATGGGAACGACGACGCGCCTGGCATCGACCGACAGATTCCCCTTTCGTCTCCTCGCGGTGCAGAATCCGGGTTAGCCAACAGGGTCAGAAAGGCCACACTCCGCCGCCAGTTCCTTCAGCGACGCGACTACCGACGGGTGCAAAGGAATCCCGTTCGCGAGTCGATCTTTCTCAGCGGCAAACTCTTTGTCGCCGTGAACGTATACTCTCTCGGCGCCCGGCGACGGCTCGGCCGCGTGCAGCATTTGGATCATCTGATCCATCATCGCGACAAAGTCGACTAATGGACGGAAAGCATCAACCTGAAGCGCCAGGAAAAAGTGACCGGTGGTCCGTTGAACCGGATCGAGAATGCTGCTAAAACCGGCTCCGGAAAGAACGCCACACAAAATATCGACCGCCAAACCGAGACCGTATCCCTTGTGGCTCGAGCGCTCCGGTGTACTGCCGAGCGGCAGCAACGCCCCAGCTTGGAAGATGGCCATCGGATCCAGAGTTGGCCGACCGTCGGCGTCGATAAGCCAGCCGTCGGGCGCCGGTTTACCGGTTCGAATCGCGATCTCGGCCTTGCCGGCCGCGACAACACTCGTCGCCATGTCCAGAATGAACGGTCGCTCCCGGCCAGTCGGTGCCACGACGCTAATCGGATTGGTTCCCAGCATTGCCTTCTTGCCGTAGGTCGGAGCCACCTGGGGAGCGGCATTGGTCATTGAAATGCCGATCATGCCATGATCCAGCGCCAGCAAGGCATAGTGAGACGCAATGCCGTAATGATGGCTATTCGTCACCGTCACCGCGCCAATTCCAGTCGCCTTCGCCTTGGCAATCGCCAACTCCATCCCGCGCGTCGAGACAACGCCGCCCAGGCCGAAGTCGCCATCGAGTAAGGCAACCGAGCTCGTTTCTTGAATGACTCTGGGCACTGCTTGCGCTCGAACAACCCCGGACTCGAGACCGGGGACGTAATCCGGATGTCCCGCGAGTCGGGCAACGCCGTGCGAGTCGATACCGAGCACGTCGGCGTGAACCAATACGCCCGCCGCCGTGTCGGCATCGGCGTCGCCGACTCCGAAATTACGAAAGACGTTGCTGACGAACCCCCGCAGCGCCACCGCGTCGACTCGCACATTCTGATCTCCTGCCATGCCCTCTGTCCCTCACTTCCGCATTTTCTACGTCTTCGACGGTGGACTGCCTCAAGCGCGGCCCACGGTCCTGCCGCCCCGGCGCCTCTCAAGCATTTTGATCGTTGGCCGAGCTACCGATCAGGACATATGCTCACCCAAGTGTGTGCTCATTGATCTTTCAAATTGCTGTGAAGAGTCAATCCATCACCGCCGTGCTCTATCCAGTCTATGCAAAACGTGACCACGCTGCAAACGCGCGTTGACGCTTCGCACATCGACCGGTAGAATATCGCTACAATGAATCTATTTCGCTCTCAAAACAATCCTGAGACTATTGTCATCGTCGACTTTGGCTCGCAGTATACTCAGCTCATTGCGCGACGGATTCGCGAGCTGGGCGTTTATAGCGAGGTCGTCTCGGTCGACGCGCCATGGTCTGCGGTATCCGACCTTCGCCCCCGCGGCCTGATCCTCTCTGGCGGGCCAGCGAGCGTTTATGACCCGAACGCGCCTCAGCTGCCAGGCTACGTTCTCGAATCGGGGTTGCCAATTCTAGGCATATGCTACGGCATGCAGTTGCTTGGCGCGGCACTACACGGCCGAGTCGAACCGGCCACATCTCGCGAGTACGGTCCTCAAGTCGTCGAGCGAACCGCCAGCGATTCAAGCGATCGTCTCTTGCGCGGTGTCCCGGCGCGATTCGACGTGTGGATGTCTCACGGAGACGTGGTCGTTGAGCCGCCGGCCGGGTTTGAAGTGGTCGGCCGGAGCGAGTCCGGATTGATCGCCGCGATGGCTGGACGGGGCATCTTCGCGGTCCAGTTTCATCCAGAAGTGAAGCACACACCCAATGGCCCGCGAATCCTCGAAAACTTCGTGCGTGACGTTTGTGGCTGCACGCAGCGTTGGACGACCGCCTCGCTCGTCCAATCGGCGATCGAGCAGATCCGCGACGTGATTGGCGATGGTCGAGCGGTCTGTGGCTTGAGTGGTGGTGTGGATTCAGCCGTGGCGGCGACTCTCGTCCATCGAGCAATCGGTGACCGACTAGTGTCGATCTTTGTCGACAATGGCCTTCTCCGCAAAAATGAAGCAGCGGGGGTCGTCGAGGTGTTCCACGACCATCTCGGCATGAACCTGCGCCACGTCGACGCGAGCCAGCGCTTCTTAGAGCAATTGGCGGATATCGAGGATCCAGAAGAAAAGCGGCGACGCATTGGCCACGAGTTCGTCGCGGTGTTCGATGAAGAGGCCCGCCGCCTCGGCACGGTCAATTTCCTCGTCCAGGGCACCCTCTATCCCGACGTGATCGAGAGCGCTACTCCGACCGCGAGCAAGAGCGCGGCTCGCATCAAGACGCATCACAACGTTGGCGGCTTGCCTAAGGATCTGCGCTTCACGCTGGTCGAGCCGCTGCGTTATTTGTTCAAGGATGAGGTCCGCCAGCTTGGCCTCGAGCTTGGTCTGCCGGAGAGCCTGGTCTATCGGCATCCGTTCCCGGGCCCTGGGCTCGCCGTCCGGATCCTTGGTGCGATTACCCGCGATAAGCTCGCTTTGCTTCGCGAGGCCGATGCGATCGTCCGCGACGAGATCGAGCGAGCAGGCCTTTCCCGTGACATTTGGCAGGTTTTAGCCGTCCTTACCCCGCTGAAGAGCGTGGGGGTAATGGGCGATGGACGCACCTACCAGAATCTGGTCGCGGTACGCGCGGTGACGAGCGACGACGGCATGACTGCCGATTGGGCACGGATTCCCCACGACGTCCTGGCGCGGATCAGCTCACGCATCGTCAACGAAGTATCCGGGGTCAATCGAGTCGTCTACGACGTGACCAGCAAGCCTCCCGCGACGATCGAGTGGGAATAAGCCACCCAGTCTGATTCTCGCGGGCCAAAAATCCTATTGGGCCCGAGCGCGCGCAATGGCCAGTCGCCCGTCGAGATCGGCTTCACGTCGAAACACCGCGAGGACGAGTCGTCCAATGTAGTATTCGCGGCAAGCGCTCGGATAGTTCGCCACGCTCAAGATCTCGGCACTATCGCCAGCTTCGACGACCACCGCGGTTTCATGGTGCGAAAGGATCTCGCGAATCTTCGCTTCAGCGGTGGTGGTCGGCACATATAGCATCGTCCTCTCCTCGGCCAGTCTTTACACGATTATAGCATCGCCGTGCCACGCGCCCGGTTCCATCATTGACGGCTCACGACTTGCATGGGAATCACCCTTCCAACGTTTCAACGTGTGGGGTGAGGAACGTATGGCACCAAGGGACCTGCGACAGATCGAGCTCTATTGCGGAGTCGCAGCCGGCGTATTGGGAATCCTTCTCCCCGGCTACGCGATTCTCTTCGCGTCGTACCAATTAGTCGAGGAAGTAGGCGGGCCGATCACTATCCTGGTCCAGATCGTCATTACACTCATAATCGGGGTAACCGCCTATTTTGACGCCCGGTTTCCGCGATTGTTGGACACCGGAGTAGGATTCGGGCTCGCCGTTCTCTGGACGGCCGTCGCCGCACTTTGGGGCTTCCTGCTGTTCGCGGACCTGACGATCAACGTCTACACTCTGCCAGCCGCGGTGCTCGGCCTCATTTCGGTCCTGGCCGGTAGCTGGGCACAATACCAGGTGACTCAGGCGGAAGGCTGACTCGATGCTCTACGCCAAGACTCAGCTACTCCTCGAGGTCTTCCAAGATACTCTTGAGCTCCTGGCTCTCCATCTCAACTCGGCCATGAATTTCGTCCTGCATTTGCGGGGAGAGAGTGGGAGCAATCTCCAACAGATGAATATAGCCCAACAGCACCAGTACCCGATGGCGCACGGCCTTGGTCGCGGCGCTGGATCGAGCCAACGTTTGCTGGCGTTCCCGCTCGGGCTGTCGTTGTTCGGCCAGCCAAATCGCGATGCAGCAAACAACCAGCGACGCGAATAAGGTAACTGGCCAGACCGACAGAGGAGGCTGCTCGTACCGAACTTCGAGGAGCTGCATCGAAAGGGTAAGGACGCCGATCGTTGCCACGTAGCGGGGCGGTTCGAACATCGCGATGAGTAAGACGGGAATCACGTAGAAAATGGGCACATTGTAGCCCGGCAAGAACTCGAGATCAATCAGGAATACGATCAAGAGATACGACCAAATCGCGGCGAAACGAAGAACCCGGGGAAACAGGGGCGACTCCCGCCAGAGCGCGAACCGCTCCTCGAAACCGAAAATGCGCTTCAGCCACACCCGTCCGGCGAGCGACTTCACGATTGCGGTTAGCTCATGCGGTCTGATCATTCATTCCAGCGCGTGCTTGCTGATCTCATCGAAAGAAGTATACGCCAATTCATGCGACCACAATAAATCAGCCCGAAGATACCAACTGACGATCACCGGCCGAGCGTCAAGAGGACTTCTAAGGTGCGATCGACTTCGATTCGGTCGCCGCACTTCGGGCACAAAAGAGGATCGAATCGCAGATCAAAAAAGGGCAGCCCCTGCGTTCGCGCCAATTGACGCGCCGATTCGGTCTGCGGGTCCGCCTGGCCGGAGGTGTGGGCCCGGGCATCTTTGAAACCGAGAGAACTCGGCCGATTCGTGCCGAGCGGCGACGACCGACTCGCGAGCGCGGTCAAGCGCAGGTCAGGGAAGAAGACGAGGGCACAAAGTCCGCAGGGGTGAGTGAAAGCGACAGGGAAACCCACGATTCCTCCCGACGCCGACCGTTTCACTGGCAAAGCCACCGGTACCGCCATACTGCCGGCAACGGGATTTGCCTTGATCTAGTCTTCTATGCTCCCAGCGATCATACTGCGATCACGGGGCAATCGCTATAGGACCAAAGTACTCCCATCGTGCCCGATTCGCTTGACTGTACCAACGCGGCCAGTGCTCAACGCAACGATCGAGCCGCTCAAAAATGCCCGCGGTATCCGGGTGACGTGAATACTGGCAGTGGATCGGCGGATCTGTTAGAAACGTGTAGGCTCAGTCACCGTAGCCACGGATTTGCCGTCCGACCAGGGCAGTCAACGGCGTAAGGGCAGATCTCGATGAACGAACAAAACGGAGAACAACCCCGGTCGCGCCGACGACAGGGCGCGTTCCTCGCCGTGGCGGCTCTGGTGGCCCTGATCGGGGCCGTCGTTCTCTTCGCCGCGCCCAGCGACGGTCGAGACGGCTCTCTAGCGACGGCGTGCTCGGACGCCAGCAACGGGGCGCCTGGCGGCGCGCCCTGCTTCACTCCAACGGCGACAATGACCGTTGTCCGAACCCAACAACCGGCGGCGGCCAGTACGAGCACCCCAACCCCGACGTATTCGCTGACGCCAACTCCGTCGGTGACTGCGACGAAATCGCCAACTCGGGTCGCAGCGCTCACGGCGACCGCATTCCCTAGCCCAACCGCACGTCCAAGGCCGGCCGCGGCCGCGGTCACGACGGTCCCACCCAAGACCGCGAGCGTTTACCGGATACTGAACCAGTACGCGACTCCGCTCTACGTCGAACAGGTATACACGAGCACGACCGGACGAACCTACGTCAGCTGGACGACCGTTCCTCCGCACGGAACCGCGATCGTTCGCTTGCATGACGTTAAATCCGTTCCGAGCGGCTTCCAGGGGAAAGTAACCCTCTATGCCAATCGCCCATTCACCGCGACCCTCATGACAGATCCTCCGAAATAATCGAGTGTCCTTTCCTCGTGTCGGCGAACCAGGGGGGATACGATCCACCTGGCCACGTGGGACACCGGAGCGATCACATCAGCATTTTCGGATCTGATACCCAAACCGCGACCGAATCACGCTGGGGACAGGGCCACAATTCGAGCGGCGTGGTCGATTCCGAGACTAAGTAGCGCCAACGACGGCCATCAGGCGCGACGAAGCAGAGTTGGTCCACGTCAAACCGCGACCCCATCCGTAGTGTCACATCGACTTCATGAAGACCGTTACTCACCCTCTACTCCTTCCCGAAAGCGGAGATCTGCGATTGGCTCTCAGAATAATCGTCTGTTCGAATGCTCGCAATAGTACCTTCCTGTTGCGACGGAATGCCTAGGACTTTTGCACTAACCACGAATGAGATTTTAACGCCCAAGCGGGCGTGGGCGTGGTCAGAGGTTGAAACAGGGCTCACGCGCGAATGGTTTCAGGCCCAGACCGAAGGCACAGACTGTCGGTCATTCGCTTTGCGCGAGCCAGTTTAACGCGGTTCGATCGTGGGTCCAAGCCAGCCGCCAGGCCAGGTCCGCGTAGAGCGCAACCAGCAATACACTATAACTTACGCCGACCATCTGAAGCGAATGGCTGATCAGAAAGAGCGCAGTCGGCACGATGATTCCGATCCGAAGAATCGCCCTGGTGGTCGCCGACAGATCTGGATCCGTCAAAATCGCCGCCAGCGGAACGGCAAGCAGGACCAGTCCGTGAGAGTGGCTGTGATACGTCGCGAGTACTGTTGCCACGAGCAGCGCGACGAATTGATAGGGAAAGCTGCTCGCTCGGGGAGCCCACTTACCCCGCATGATCGGGATGAGAATGACTACCGTCAGGATACTCGCCAATCCGACGAGCAACAGACAGTCTTGGATCGGTGTATTCGGCGCCAGATTTAACACGATTCCGCGCCAATTCACCATCATGTTCGCGCCGTTAAGCCGCGACTGTCCATTGAAGTCCCCGTCGGCAACAATCGCTTGGACGTAGGTCAGTAACGGCGTGACGCCGGTCGCGACCATCCCTGCCGCGAGAATCGCGACGCATCCCAGCGTGGCACCAGCTACCGCGCTCCAGCGGCGCTTCCAGACCAGCCACGGCGCGATCAGAATGCCGTATTGTGGCTTGAAGAACAGCACCGACAGCCAGAGGCCACCGCGAAAGTCGCGCTCTTCACGAAGGCAAAAGTAGAACTCGGCGACCGCGACGCCGAGCAGGAGGACCGGCTGACCGAGAATCAACGCGTAAACGAATGGAAACGAGGTCAACGCGACGACGACGACGAACAATCGTTGGCTCGGTGGGAAGAGGAGCGCCATCCGACGCGCGAGAAAGAAGCCGGCCACCGCGTTCACGATCGTCCACAGCGCGAATCCAACCGGAGGAGCCGGTAGCGTAAATGGGAGCAAGAGACACGCGAACAAAGGCGGGTAGGGAACTGGACCACCGCGAAAGATCAGGTTGGTCGGTTTCTCGTAAACGGTCGGTGGAATCAATCGGGCGATCGGGGCAGGCACCAGCCAAATCGGCACCCCGGGCCCGTCGGCGTAACTTCGGAGGGTCTGATGGATTGCTTCCGCCGCGGCGGTGTCATAGAGCAAGTCAAAGTGGCCGGACGCGAGTACGCGCGACTGCGAATAGAAAATCGAAAAGTCGTCGCCGATGAACTGAAAGAGACCTGTCTTCCAATAGCTCAACGCGATCGTGACCATCCATAGACCGACAACGGCGGCGATGGCAAACCAACGAACCCGCACGGTAACTCCTCCCATCGACCTCGCTGTTGGCTCCCCGGATCGCCCGGGGAGGGTGGGGACCAACGCACCGCGGTTTGTTCTGCGCCCGTTGTCATCGTAACGCGGGCAAGAGGAGACCGCGAGGGGAAGAACACTCAAACTTGGCGGTAAACACTACCCGACCGTGGTCCACTTCCGGA
>DATLSK010000045.1:0-4157 GCA_035534155.1 Chloroflexota bacterium
GCTTTCACCGAACTGGCGGACGAATCGTTCGTTTCAGTTCTTACCTGGGGAGACTGGAAAATGATCCGCAACGACGCCAATGGCCAGCTTCAGGTTTACAACCTTAACCAGGATGAAGCCGAGCAGCAAAACCTCGTCAGCGGTAACCCAGCGGTGACCGCGGAAATGAGCGCCCGCCTGCAAGATCTGATGAAGATTTCAGGCGTGTCAAAGTAGGCTGAGAGCCCGTTCGTTTACCCACTCTTGCTCGCTCTCGCTGTGCCAAGCTTTTCACTCGCGTCGGCACTTCGACTCGCTGAATCGCTCAGTCGCGTCAGCAGTGCCTGGGCAGATGCCATGATGTTGGCGTTCTCCGGCTGATTTGCGAGTAACGCTTCAAGGCCTCGGCACACCAGACTCCGCTCCTGGCGGGTGAGGATCACCTGCTCGCTCTCCGGCGCGCTCTCTTCTGCCAAGCCGAGGATCACCCCCGAGTCCAGGGTCGACTGCGGCACGATTTCCGAACGAACGAGGAACACTGGAACGGTCGCCCGTTGAAGTGTGCCAACCGCGACGCTTCCCATGACCAATCGGCGCACGCCGCTGCTCCCGTGGGTTGCCATGGCGATCAGATCGGCTTGTTCCTCGTCCGCGACCGTCGCGATGGCCGTCGGCGCATAACCAACGACGCTTCGCGTTCGGATCAGGCGCGTCGGCGTCTCAATACTCTTCGCGACGTCGTTCAGGTAGGCGTCGGCCGCCGCGACCTCCGAGTCGACGTCATTGATCGGGTAAGGGTAGGTGTCAGCAAAGGCATAGTGGGCTGGCTCAACCGCCTGGATCAGCAGCAGCTCGGCCGAAAGTTCGTCAGCCAGACGGGTCACTGGCGCCAGGGCCTCTTCGGCGAGGTCTGAGCCATCAAGTGGCGCCAGAATATGAAAAGAACGTTGATCCGACCAAACCCGTTCGCAGGCAGCGGGCACCAAAAGAACTGGCACGGTGGCTTCGCGTAGCACCTGATCGGCAACGCTGCCATATAGCCAGCGTCCGAGACCTGACCGCCCATGGGTCGACATGACGATCATCGTGTGCTGGTCCGAAGCGGCCGCGTCGATGATCATCTCGGCAGGGTGTCCATAGATGACCCGCACGTCCGCGTTCACGCCAAGCTTGGCAACCTTTTCGGCCACGGTTGCCAACTCGGCCTTCGCCTCGTCTTCGTGCGCAGGGTCCAACACCACGCGCACCAGAGTGAGCGAGCCAGTGGCGGCTTTGGCCAAGACCGTCGCGTAGGGTACCGCTCGCTCGGACAACTCCGAGCCGTCGAGAGGAACGAGAATCTTGGCAAACATGTTCCTTCCCTCCCAGATGCTAATGTCGATGCTCGCCCGCCCGCGGGCGGTTTGGTCGCGCGATCCGGATTCGGGCGTCGATCACCACCGCGCCCTGCCCGTCTGGCAAGACCTTCACCGGATTCAGGTCGAGTTCAACGATTTCAGGCACCTCCTCGACAAGTTGAGAAAGACGCAGCAGCAACTCCCGCAACGCTGCGACGTCAGACGGTGGACTGCCGCGGTAGCCACGCAATAACTTGCTCACCTTCGCGCTCTCGATCAACTCGTCGGCATCGACGTCAGTGAGGGGATGCAATCGGAATTGGACGTCGCCAAGCGCCTCGGCGGTGACCCCGCCCAGCCCAAACGCCAACAGCGGGCCAAACGTCGGATCAGTAACGACTCCTACCAAGCACTCGACCCCTTCCGGAACCATCGGTTGGACGAGCACCCCGGTCATCGCGTTGTCCAAACCACGCGTTCGCAACGCCGCGTCAATCTCGTCGTAGGCCTGAGCGGCGCGCTGGGCCGTGTCGATGCCCAGACGAACTCCACCAACATCTGACTTGTGAGTCACCACCTCCGAAACGAGCTTGATCGCGACCGGTTTACCACCAAATCCGTCGAACGCAGCCGCGGCCTCGCCAGGAGTACGAGCCAGGACGCTCCGCGGACGAAGAATCCCGTAGGCGTCCAGCAATTGGTCGACCTCGGCGGGGCGCAGCCAGAGCGTTTCCTCACGACCAAGCGCCTGATCGACCAACGTGCGCGCACCGGTCGAGTCAATCTCAGCCAGTTGGGGAATCTGCCCAGCCGGTCGACGGAGCCAGGCCGATCGCCGAGCCGCGTGCCCCAGGGCCCGCGCGGCCGACTCGGGATACGTGTACGAAGGAATTGCGATCGTCCCGCGGAGAACTTCCGGCGTCCCATTGGTCCCAACAAAACACGTCAGGACCGGCTTGCTTGGAGCCGGAGTGCACGCGGCCACCAGTTCCTTGGCAACGTCATCCGCGTTCGTCACGAGAGGAGGAATAAAGAGAACGATTGCCGCGTCAATCGCTGGATCGTCAAGAACCGTTTTCAAGGCCTGCCCATAGCTGGCCGGCGAACCAGAAGCAAGCATGTCGACCGGATTGGCAACCGACGCCTCTGGCGGCAAGATAGCGCGAAGGCTCTCTCGAGTATTGTCCGACAGCTCTGGTAAGGTCAAGCCACTCGCCTCGCAGGCATCGGCGCAGAGAATTCCCAAGCCACCGGCATTGGTAATAACGCCGACCCGGTTACCTGCCGGAAGCGGCTGGTTTGCCAGCAAGGTCGTGACCGCGAAGAGTTCCTCGAGCGTGTCGCAGCGGATGACCCCCGCTTGCCGGAATAGCGCGTCCACCGCGACTTCAGATCCGGCCATGGCGGCGGTATGCGAAGCGGCGGCGCGCTGTCCGGCCGCGGCGCGGCCTCCTTTGACAACCACGATTGGCTTGCGACTGCCCACCCGTCGAGCGACCCGAGCAAACCGGCTCGGATTTCCAAAAGACTCGAGGTAGAGCAAGATCACCCGGGTCGCCTCGTCGTCTTCCCAGCATTCCAGCAGATCATTCGAGGAGAGATCCGCCTTGTTTCCCATTGACACGAACGTTGAGATCCCCAGCCCAAGCTGGCGAGCCTGCTGCAGAATCGCGATGCCCAATGCGCCCGACTGGGAAGCCACCGCGACGTTTCCAGCCGGCGGTAACGTCGGCGCGAACGTGGCATTGAGGGCTCCGTCCGGACTATTCGTCAACACTCCCATGCAGTTTGGACCAACCAATCGGACACCGTGTGATCGGCAAAGGTAAAGGAGCTCGTCCTGGCGCTGCCGGCCTTCGGCCCCGACTTCCGCGAAGCCGGCCGAGATGACGACCAGGCCGCGGACACCGGCTTCCAGGCAATCGCGCGCGGCGTCGAGCACGTTGGCCCCCGGCACGACGATTACTGCCAGATCAATCTGATCCGGGACTGCCTTCACGGTCGGATACGCCCGCACCGAGGCGACCGCTCGCGCCGACGGATTAACCGGATAGACTGGTCCGGAAAATCCACCGAGAAGGAGGTTTCGAAAGAGCTCGCGGCCAATCGAGCCGGGCCGGCGTGAGGCGCCCACGACCGCGACGGACCGCGGGTTCAAGATCGGCGCGAGCGACGCCGCGGCGGCGACATGGGCACGCGAGTCGGCACGCTCGACGTAGCCGGGGCCAGTCTCGAGATCGACCAGGCACTCGATCTCGCCGCCATCGATCTTTCGGGAACAACGAAAGCCCAGGCCAGCGAGCAAAGCCAGCATATCGGTGTTCACCGACATCACCAGCGCGATGAAGTGCTGAATGCCTTCAGACCGCGCTGCCGTGGAAAGACGATCGAACAAAGCCGTACCGATGCCTCGATTGTGCTGGCGATCGTCAACGACAATCGCCATCTCGGCCTGCCGGGGGTCGCGCAGTCGCACATACGACGCCAATCCCACGATCTCGTCGCCGAGAACCGCGACCAGTGCGATCCCGGCGAGAGTCCGAGCGATCGCGTCAGCGTCCACTCGCGCTCCGGCGGAATGAAAACGTAGGGTTCGGCTTTCTTCGGAGAGGTGCGCGAACATCGCGGCAACGCCCGGACGATCGTTCGCTTCGAACGGGCGAATGAGCACCTGCCCGCCATCGCGCAGCAAGACAAAATCGCCGACGGCCAAACCAGTCATCTGTCGTCCTTCCATCCTTCAATCGGGATTCAAACTCTACTGTACTAATCCACGGCCGAAGCTTCCCTGAACGCGATTCTACACAGCTTGAATAAATCCTGAATTGCCGACAAGCTAGC
>DATLSK010000046.1:0-12589 GCA_035534155.1 Chloroflexota bacterium
TGCATCTCGCGCTGCGGCGCTACCGCGATCGTCGAGAACGGTCGTTTCATCGCCCTCGAGCCCGATCCATCGCATCCCACCGGCCAGGCGCTGTGCGCCAAAGGGCGGGCGGCGCCAGAACTCGTCTACAACTTCGAGCGCCTGCTCCACCCGTTGAAGCGAACCCACCCGAAAGGCGATCCCGACCCCGGCTGGCAGCAAATCACCTGGGACGAAGCGCTCGATCTAACGGCCGCGAAGCTGCGGCAAATCGCCGCCGAGCACGGTCCGGAGAGCGTCGTCTTCACCCAGGTTTCTCCGTCCACCTCGGCCATCGCCGACGCGTCGGACTGGATCTTTCGCTTGATGCACGCCTTCGGCTCACCGAACCTATGTGGGTCGATGGAACTGTGCGGCTGGGGTCGTTCCGCCGCGAGCTTCACCTTCGGCACCGGCATTGGCCTGGGTTCGGGATCGCCGATGCCGGATCTGCAGAATGCCGGCTGCATCCTCTTCTGGGGTTACAACCCGAGCCTGGCGCGACTCGCCCACGCAACCTCGACTGTCCAGTCGCTCCGACGTGGGGCGCGACTCATCGTCGTCGATCCGCGCCGGGCCGGGATGGCCAACAAAGCTGATGTCTGGCTTCGAGTGCGGCCCGGCAGCGACGGAGCGCTGGCGCTGGGCCTGGCGAACATCATGATCGAGCGCGGCTGGTACGATCGCGACTTTATTCGTGACTGGTCGAACGGCCCGCTGCTGGTTCGCTCGGACAACGGCCGTTTCCTGACCGAGGCCGACCTGTCGTCGGACGGCAGCGCTCGCCGGTACGTTGCCTGGGACGCCTCGTCCGATAGCGCCCTCGGCTATGACCCGGTCACCCGCGGCTTCGAGCGAGCTAACGCGGAGCCCGCGCTTGCTGGCACGTACCAGATCAGCACCCAGACCGGCCCGGTGACGTGTCGCCCCGCCTTCGACCTCCTGGTCGAGAGCGTCCAACAGTACTCACCCGCCGCCGTCGAGGAGATTACCGGGATCGAGGCAGGCGAGATCGAGCGCGCGGCTCGGATTCTCTGGGAATCCCGTCCGGTTGCCTACTATGCCTGGAGCGGGGTCGAAATGCAGAGCAATTCGACCCAGATCGCTCGAAGCATCTCACTCTTGTATGCTCTGATCGGCAGCATCGATCGGTCGGGTGGCAACGTCATCTTCCCGGTGGTGCCAAGCCGCAACGTCGGCGGTCGCGAGCTACAAGAACCGGAACAACTGGCTAAGGCGCTCGGGCTCGGGGTTCGACCGCTCGGCCCGTCGCGCTCGGAGTACGTGACGACCGACGAGGTGTATCGGGCGATTCTCGAAGACCAACCGTACCCGGTGCGCGGGATGGTTGGCTTCGGCGCGAATCTGCTCATGGCTCACGCCGACGTTCGGCGCGGGCGAGATGCCCTGGCCGCGCTCGACTTCTACGTCCACCTCGACCTGTTCATGAGTCCGACGGCGGAGTTGGCCGACATTGTGCTACCGGTCACGACCCCGTTCGAGGGCGAGGGGCTCAAGATCGGCTTCGACATCAGTCCGGAGGCGCAATCGCTGGTTCAGTTGCGGCGCCGCGTGGTCGAGCCGCAGGGTGAAACGCGATCGGACGTGAGCATCATCTTCGATCTGGCCTGCCGCCTCGGTCTGGGCGAACATTTCTGGAACGGTGATATCGACGCCGCCTACCGTGCCCGGCTTGGTCCGTCGGGCGTAACGCTCGACGCGCTACGGGCGAATCCGGCCGGGGTCCGGGTTCCACTCGAGACGCGCCACCGGAAGTACGCCGAGGAGCAGGCCGGCGTGCCGCGAGGATTCCCCACGCCAACCGGCAAAGTCGAACTTTATTCCGAAACACTCCTGAACCACGGCCACCCGCCGCTGCCAACCTACCAGGAGCCGCTGGTCAGCCCGAGGTCGCGGCCGGACCTTGCCGAGCGCTTCCCGCTCATTCTCACCTGCGCCAAGCAAGCAGTGTTTTGCGAAACCCAGCACCGGGGGATCGCGACCCTGCGCAAACGCGCTCCGGAACCGGAGGTTGAGCTCCACCCGAGTGCGGCAGCGAGCCGGTCGATCAAGCCGGGGGACTGGGTCGTGGTGGAGAGCCCGAACGGAGCGATGCGGGCGCGGGCGAAGCTGAACGAAAGCCTCCACCCAAGCGTCGTCTCGGGCGAGCATGGCTGGTGGCAAGCCTGTCCGGAGATCGGCGCGCCGGGCTACGACCCGTTCAGCAACAGTGGCTCGAACTACAACCTGCTCATTGGCAACGCCGCGATCGACCCGGTCAGTGGCTCGGTTCCCCACCGAGCGTACGTGTGTCAGGTGCGGAAAGGCGAGAGCTAACCCTCTAGCCCCCTTCTCTCAGGATAGTATACCGCCGCTATTCCCCGTCTCTACCTAAAATCGTCGGGGTAAACAAAATCGTCACCTGTGTTATAAGGCGGATCGATATAGATCGCTTTGATTTGTCCGACATAGGACTTGTAGAGGAGCTTTAAGGCCTCAAGGTTCTCGCCCTCAAGGAAGATATTCTGCGTCGTCTCGAAGTTGATGGACTCCTCTTGGGCGGGCTTTAATGTCGCGCGACTGGGGGCTTGAAGCATCCTGATCGCATCGCGCTTTCCGGCCCAAGTGAATGAATAGCGCTCAGGGCGGTCATTGACAATATCACCCACCCTTTCTGCCAATATAGAGTGAGACAGTGGAGCACCGGTAATTAATGAGCGACTGACGCGCCAACTCGCGGCGGCCGAGACGATCATCGAGATCCAAAAAAAGTCTCCGTGCTCTTGGCGCTGACCCAGTCGAGCGACACCGCTGGAGGACGGTCGTGAGAGACGCCGTGACGACCCTCGCGCCGACCGTCGGCGTCCTCCCCGCCTGTCAAGCGTTCGGGATTGCTCGGGCGAGCTTCTATCGCCAGGTACACCCGATCGAGCGCATTCCCGAGACGCCTGCCGTGCCCGCGCCGGCGCGCGGATCACCGCGTGCCTTGGACGGCACGGAACGCCAGGCCATTCTCGACGCGCTCCATGCCCCGCGTTTTCAGGATTGCTCGCCGACCGAGGTTGACGCCACCCTCCTGGATGAGGGCGTCTCCCTGGCCTCCGAACGCACGCTCTACCGCATCTTGGTGGCCGAGGGCGAGACCCGCGCGCGTCTTGACCAACTCGTTCATCCCGCTTATGCCAAGCCCGAACTCCTTGCATCTCAGCCCAACGAGGTCTGGAGCTGGGACATCACGAAGTTGCTTGGTCCCACCAAATGGACCTATTTCTACCTCTACGTCACCCTCGACATCTTCAGTCGCTACGTCGTCGGCTGGATGGTCGCCCACCAGGAACAGGCCGTGCTTGCCGAACGCTTGATCGCCGATACCCTCGCCAAACAACAGATCACTGCGGGCCAACTCACGATCCACGCTGATCGCGGCGCCTCGATGATCTCCAAACCCGTGGCCTTCCTCCTGACCGATCTGGGCGTGACCAAGACGAATTCGCGTCCCCACGTCTCCATCGACAATCCCTATTCCGAGTCCCAGTTCAAGACGCTGAAGTATCGCCCGGGCTTTCCTGACCGCTTCAATTGCATCGAGGAGGCCCGCGCCTTCGGCGAGGATTTCTTCCGCTGGTACAATACCGAGCATCGCCACGCGGGGATCGGGTTGCTGCCGCCCGCAGCGGTCCACTCTGGCCGAGCCGACGAGCTCTTCGCGGCGCGCGCGGCGGTCCTTCGGACGGCGTATGCCGCCCATCCCGAACGCTTCGTCCACCAGGTTCCGACCCCGCCGCCGCTCCCGACCGCGGCCTGGATCGATCCGCCCAAGCCCGACCAGACAGAGGAGGCGGGGCAGTAATTTCTCTCGAAATCTGTCTCAGATCTATTGACAGGTTCCATCAGCCGCACAATTGCGCGCCATCACGACCATCACGTTGACTAAGTCGCCGTCGATTGATACAGGATCGCCAGGCTTGAGACCAGCGAACATTGACAGAGGATTGGCTCCAATTTGCTCCAAATATTGGCGGTCAGCAATACCGCCCATGTGCAGTCGCACCTGTCGCACCTTTTATCCTGTTCTCAGCAACGTGCCTGCATTATACTCGGCAATATCGCGTACGCTGCAGGGTGTCGACAGCAATGCGAACCAGGTCGGAATCGACAATTGGCGAGGGAGGGGATGCGATGGATCTGACCCGTGAACCATCCGATCCCAAGACTGTTGCCCCAGAGATTGTCGCCTACTATGCAAAGGGCGGCGAAGTCAACCGCCTCGAGCAGAAGCGCAATCGCCTGGAGCGGGAGCGCACCCAGGAACTACTCATGCGCCACTTACCGCCGCGACCCGCGACGATTCTGGATATCGGGGGCGCCACCGGCGCGTACGCCCGCTGGCTGACGTCCCGCGCTTATACCGTCCACCTGATCGATCCCGTCCCGTTCCACATCGCCCAGGCACAGCAGCTCGCTCGAGACCAGCCCAACACCGCCCCGACGAGCGTGCAACTCGGCGACGCGCGCCACCTCGCTCTGGCGTCGGCGAGCGTCGACGCCGTCCTGCTCCTCGGTCCGCTGTATCACCTGACCGAGCGTGCCGATCGCCTGCAGGCGCTCCAAGAGGCACGACGGGTGGTTCGACCGGGCGGGCTGGTCGTCGCCGTCGGCATCAGCCGGTTCGCCTCGCTCTTCGACGGGTTCCTTTCAGAGCTCTTCGACGACCCGCCATATGCTCAGATTGTCGCACAAGATCTCGCGACCGGTCAGCACCGCAATCCGCTCGACCGCTCGTACTTCACGACCGCCTTCCTCCATCACCCGGACGAGTTGCGCGCCGAGGTCGAGGCGGCCGGTCTCGCGGTGGTCGACGTTGTCGGGATCGAGGGGCCCGGCTACTGGAGCGTTCACGATTTTGACCAATGGTGGAATGATCCGGCACTCAAAGAGCAGATCCTGGCCGCAGCGCGCGCGGTCGAGCACGAGCCGACCTTGCTGGGAATGGGGCCGCACCTGATGATCGTTGGCCGACGAGGTTAGGGGTTCACCGCACTTCTCAGCAGTCACGAGAATCGCCTCGCTCGAGGTCGGCAATTTCACTCGCCGCTTTTCCCAGGGCAACGAGGCGAATCACTGCCGTCTCGATCGCCTGTGTCGATCGTCCGTCACGATAATCCGCCAGCGCTAGCTCGGCCAAGCCGACCCGCGCCGTATGCAGCGCCGTCTCGATCCGGTCGAGCGATGCCAGCTCCTTTTCGATGCTTAGGCGCAGGGTCTCGGAATCATCACGATGGGCCGCTACTGCTGCGAGCCGGTCGGCGCTTCGCCAAAGTGCCGCGGCAGCCACGCGAGACTCGCGAACAATCTGGTCCCCGAGTGCTTGCCCGGCGCTTCCAAACCTGGCCGCGGCGATCGCCCGTTGCAGGTCGGTCAGCTCCGCTACTGCTGACTGGAGCGACCGCTGGGCCTCGTCCCAACCGGGAAGGGCATCGGCAAGAAAGCGGGCCATTTCCTCGCTCGTCTTGCCGGGTACGTACTGCTCGAGCGATTCGCCTACGCGGCCTGCCTGAAGGGCTCGGCTCGCACGCGCGTCAGCGCTGACGTACTCTCCGATCAGGACGGCCAAACAGAAAAAAGCAAAGCCAATGACCAAACCCAACAGGAGGTGCTGCCCCGTACTGGCGCTCATCGCGAATGCAGCGAGCACGACGGCGAGGATAACCAGCAAACCGCCAAAATGATGCATGTCCGTGCCACGTCCGTTTTCTCAACTTTATTATGGCACGTTCTCAATTTTCGGTCCAATAGCAGCCGGACCGCCGAATCGGCGTCTCAGGTCGGCGCGAGCTCGAGCTCTGGCGATTCGTCCTCGTCGGATGCGCCGTCGGAAGCTTGCCCCTGGCGCTCGTTGGCGCGGAACTGGCCGGCGTAGAGATGCTGGTAGAACCCGTGGCGGTCCAGGAGCTCCTGGTGGGTTCCACGCTCAACGATCTCGCCGTGGTTGACGACCAGGATCTGGTCGGCCTCGCGAATCGTGCTCAAGCGATGGGCGATGACGAAGCTGGTTCGCCCGGTCATCAACCGCAGCATCGCTTCTTGAATGTGTTTTTCGGTCCGGGTATCGACGCTGCTGGTGGCCTCGTCCAGGATGAGAATACTCGGATTTGCCAGGATCGCTCGGGCGATCGCCAGAAGCTGTCGCTGGCCCTGGCTGAGGTTACTGGCCCGTTCCGAAAGCATGGTGTGGTAGCCGTGTGGGAGCCGATGGATGAACTGCTCAGCGTTTGCGAGTCTCGCCGCGGCGATCACGTCGTCGTCGGTCGCGTCGAGCCGGCCATAGCGAATGTTATCGCTGACCGTCCCGGCAAAGAGAAAGGTATCCTGAAGTACGATGCCGAGCTGACGACGCAGGTCCTCTTTTTTGATCCGCCGAATATCCTGGCCGTCGATCGTAATCCAGCCGCTGTCGATTTCGTAGAAGCGGGTCAGGAGATTGACGATCGTCGTCTTCCCCGCGCCGGTTGGCCCGACCAGGGCAACGATTTGACCGGGCTGGGCCTGCAAGCTAACGTTCTTCAGAACGGGTACGCCCGGGTCGTACGAGAAGCTGACTTCGTGGAACCTGACGTCGCCTTTGATCTGGGCGAGCGGGAGCGCGTCTGGCGCGTCGACGTCGGATGCTTCGTCGATGACCTCGAAGACTCGCTCGGCGCCGGCGACCGCGGCTTGAATGGTGTTGTACAGGTTGGCGATATCGTTCAACGGACGCCCAAACTGGCGCGTATAGTTGACGAAGCTCGCAATCGTGCCCACGGTGGCAAGCCCCTGGACCGCCATCCAACCGCCAATCCCCGCGACGATTGCCAAACCGAGGTTGTTGACGAAGTTCATCAGCGGTCCCACGAACCCGGCATACGTTTGGGCTCGGGTCGCGGCCTCGCGCACGTCGCGGTTGGCAGCATCAAATTGCTCGATGACGACGCCTTCGCGGTGGTACGCCTTCACCACTCTCTGGCCGGTCACCGTTTCCTCGATCAGGCCGTTGAGCTTGCCGAGTGTTGCCTGCTGCTGTCGGAACGCGTCCCGGGTACGTCGCGCTACCCAGCGGGTAAGAGTAAGCGAAAGCACGGAAATCGTGACGACGCTCACTATCGTCAGGCGCGGATTGATCACCAGCATGGCTACCGCGACACCAAACATGCTGACGACCCCGGAGACGAGCTGGGTCAGGCTATCGCTGAGGACCAGATTGATGTTTTCGACGTCGTTCGTCAACCGGCTCATCACGTCGCCGTGAGCACGTCGATCGAAGAATCCGAGCGGCAAAATCTGCAGCTTCGCGAAGAGATCGTTTCGGATGTCGCGCACCGTGTTCTGAGCAGCACCGGCCATGATGTAGCTTTGCAGCCACGTCAGCAATGAACTTCCCAGGTAAACGACAAGCATGAGCAAGCTGATTCGGGCGAGTCCTGGCAGGTCACCTGGCAAAATATAGCGATCAATCGCCAGTCCCAATAAGTAGGGGCCGAGAAGATTCAGGCCAGTGGACCCCAAAACCAGGAACACCGTAACAATCAGAGCCAGGCGGTGGCGCCGAAGGTAGCCCCAAACGCGCCCAATCGTGCCACGGGTGTCTTTCGCGCGTTCCACCTTTCCAATCGAAAGTGCTGGACCACCTCGCCCGAGAATTGGCGGTAGCGGGGCCGGGGGACGCGAGTCTCTATTCTCCGCCATGCGTCAGAACTCCGGTCTCCATCTGGGACTCGTAGATCTCCCGATAGATCGGACTCGCAGTGATGAGCTCGTCGTGCGTGCCTTCCGCGACGATCCGACCATCGTCCAGCACCAGTATCTTGTCGGCGTTCAAGACAGTGCTGATCCGCTGAGCGACGACAAAACGGGTGTGTCTTTTGCCCACCTGGCCGAGTGCGGCCTGAATTCGCGATTCGGTCTCGACATCGACCGCGCTCGTGCTGTCGTCCAGAATCAAGACGGACGGATTCGTGAGCAATGCCCGGGCGATGGCGATGCGTTGTTTCTGGCCACCGGACAAGTTCACTCCACGCTGCCCAACGATCGAATCGTAGCCTTCCGGAAATCGGCTAATGAAATCGTGCGCCTGGGCCATCTGAGCCGCGGTCATGACTTCTTCGTCGCTCGCGTTTGGACGTCCCCAACGGATGTTTTCGCGAATAGTACCGCTGAATAGTACCGATTCCTGCAGGGCGATCCCGATTTTGGAACGGAGCACGGTCTCGTTCATTGTCCGGACGTCCACGTCGTCGATCGTCACCCGACCATCGGAAACGTCGTAGAATCGCGGGATGAGGTTAATCAGGCTGGACTTGCCGGCACCGGTCGCGCCAAGCAAGGCGACGGTCTGTCCCGGCTCGGCGACGAAATCGATCTTCTTCAGCACCGGATCGTGCTCGTCCCCGCCGTAGTCGAAGCTAACGTTTTCGAAGGCAATCCGGCCGCGCGGCGTGAGGTCAACGTAGGTGGTCGGTAGGTTTCGGATGTCTGGCTCGCTGTCGAGCACTTCTTGAATTCGTTCGGCCGACGCTTCGGCCCGCGATACCCGCAGAACGAGCATACTCACTTGCATCAACGACATCAGCGTTTGCATCAGGTAGTTGATAAAAGCAATCAGCTGCCCAACTTCCAGCCCGCCCGCCTTGACCTGAATTCCGCCGATCCAGATCGTTGCGACGACGCCGAGATTCACCGAGAGCATCAGGATGGGCATGGTCACGGCGCTCGTCCGAACCGCGATCAAGTTCTGGTTCATCAGCCGGTCGTTGGTGCGTCGAAAGCGGTGGATCTCGTGCTGGGCCCGGGCAAACGCCTTGACGACGCGAACGCCGGCGAGATTCTCCTGCATGACGGTGTTGAGCGTGTCGAGCTGTCGCTGGACCTGGCTGAACATCGGGTAGGTCCGATTAATGATCCAGATTAACGCAAGAGAAACAACGGGGATGAGCACGACAAAGAGCATGGCCAAACGAGGGCTGGTGAGGATCGCCATGATCAAACTGCCCACCAGCAGCAGTGGAACCCGCACCATCACCCGCAGCAGCATCATCACCACGTCCTGTACCTGACTGACGTCGGTGGTTAGGCGGGTAATGAGCTTACCGGTTTCCAGGCGGTCCAGATTGCCAAAGGACAGTCCCTGGACCTTACGGAAAAGATTGCCGCGAAGATCGGCGCCAAATCCTTGACCGGCGCGAATGGCATAGACGGTACAGCCCACACCGCCGATCATCCCAATCACCGCGGCGCCCACCATCATCAACCCAGTGTTGATCACGACGGACAGATTGGACTGACCAATGCCCTGATCGATGATGTGCTGAAGTAGCCGCGGCTGCATGAGGTCCATGGTGACTTCCAGCACCATGAGCAGCGGCGCCAGAATGGCCCAACGGCGATATGGCGCCAGGAACCTCGCTAAACGACGCGTTGCCGGCATCGAGCTCGGTTACCGGCGGCGCGGCAATGAACCGCCCAGCCGGTGAAGGGCAAAATAATCGAGGGTGTCACAACCGATACAGTCAGCCAATGCGCTCTCCTCCCGGCACATTATAATCGAGTGAGGTAACCGACGGAGCATCGCTTAGCGGCCCGCTGTGCAAGAAAATCAAATTCTGCCAGGGGTCGCGCACCGCGATGGCGTCGCCGATTCGCGACACCGCGATCCCGGCGTCGCTCAGGCGAGTGACTACCGCGCCCAAAGCGTCGTCACTGGGCAGCGCAATTGTGTAGAAGCGAAGGCCCGCCGATCCGTCCGGCGCGGGCGCGGCGCCCCGGCTGTGCCAGATATTCAATCCCAGATGGTGATGGTAACCGCCGGCTGACACGAAAAGCGCTCCGGGGAACTGCGAAACGACGTCAAAGCCAAGCACGCCATGGTAGAAAGCCTCGGCCTGTGCGAGATTACCAACCTGTAAATGGATATGCCCGAGACGCGTTCCGGACGCAAAACCGCTCCATGGTTCGCTGGTTCGCTCGGCTTCGGTTAGCAGACCGCGAATGTCGACGGGGTCGGTTGCCATCTGGACTCGCCCATGGTCCCAGTGCCACTCTGAACGCGGCCGGTCGCGATAGACCTCAATCCCGTTATTGTCTGGGTCGGACAAGTACAGCGCCTCGCTCACCAGGTGGTCGCCCTGACCGGGAAGTGGATTGCCCAACTCGAGATAGTGCCTGAGCCAGCGCCCGAGATCCGGTCGGGTCGGGACAAGAATGGCAAAGTGGTACAAGCCAGTGGCGTAGACTGGCCAGGGGCGAACCCCCCGGCGCTCGTTCAGCAGGACGAGCGGAGTATCGGCAACCCCAAGCACCGCTTCGGATCCGGACTGTTCGAGGACTGCGAAACCGAGTGCAGTCGCATAAAATTCCAGTGAGCGGGTGAGATCGGCAACCGTTAGCGCGACCGCGCCGATTTGGGTTGCCGGATCGATAGACACCGCGGATGAATTGTGACCGCGCGCGATCATTTGATTTTCTCCTTTTTCGAGTCCAATAGCCCTGGACACTATGACAAAACGAAGGTACGTGCCCGCGCTTGAACCTCGTCAAGCATTGACGCGATGGTGCTGCGTGCCAAGTCTGCTTTGAGAACGTCGCGCGTGGCGGCAAAGCGCTCCTCGAGCGTCGCTCCGATGTACCGCCCGACCGGGCAATCCGGATTCGGCGGTCGGTGGTGGAGCGGGAACAATTGGTCGTCCTCGACCGCACTGTACACGTCACTCAGCGTTATCTCAGACGGATCACCAACCAGTCGCCATCCTCCACCATTTCCCCCCTGCGACGTAACCAACCGCGCCCGGCGCAGCGCACCGAGCACCCGCCTGACTACAACCGGATTCGTGTTGACACTGCCAGCGATGTACTCGGAGGTCAGCGATTCGGCACGATTAAGCGCCAACAGGGTCAAAATATGAATTCCCACCGTCAGGCGGCTACTCGCCAGCATTTGGTTACCCTCGTCATCTGTAACCAGTGTAGTTACAAACAATTGGCTCGTCAATCAATTTGCAGTCGCGGTTCCGGCTGAGATTCCTCGCTTCCCTCGTCCCTCGGAACGCGCACTGCCGTCGCCCGGAAAGGCAAAGGGCGGCGGTCGGGTTAACCGTATTGTTGGACCGGTACGGCGCCCTGCAAGATCTCGATGATTTGGAACATATGCCAACCAAGTCGCGCGGCGTCGTGAATAAAGGTAGGCAAAGACGTAGCGGCGGTCGGATCCACGTGATTGAAGATTCGAAACTCATCGTATTCGCCTTGACCGGGGCGAAGCTCAGAGACCAGCATCCGTGATTGAACGTACGGAACGGTCGAGTCGTCCCGATCGTGCATGGCGAATACCTTGGCGTGGAGGTCAGCAATTCGGCTGCTCGGCGACAAGCGCTTCAGCTCGGCTTGTCCGTTTGCGGGCAGCTCGCTCATTAAACGCGTCGCGATGGCCGGGTCTCGCGCGTTGATCAGCTCCCAGATCGTCCGACCAGTCGGACTCAGAGCCGAGGGCGACGGTCTCGGGCCGGCGGAAGAATGCGCGGCGGCCGCGAGGATCTGGCGCTCGCTTGGATTAGGATCCAGGCTGATCAGGTGATCGTCGAGAACTTCGGTCGCGTTCGGAGCTGGATTCCACGGCTGGCGTCCCAGGCCATTCGGCGGGAATGGCTCGAGCGAGTGCGTGACGATGCTAACGATATAAGACGACAAATCGTAATAACCGGTAAAACTGTTGACGAGAGCGACGTCGCGGTTGATCCGGGGATCTTCGGCGGCATCCAACGCGAGGCTCGCCCCGATACAAAACCCAGCGAAGCCAATGCGTTTTGGTGCGACGTCCGGTTGGTGCTGCAGATAATCGAACCCACTGACTAGCTCGTCGATCTCTCCGGGATCGACTTTGCTATCCACCAGATCCTGGGACTGGGGCACCAGAGTGACCACTCCGATTCTCGCCAGACCTTCACCAAGTCGAACCACGCGCGGATCGTCGAGGCCGGCCGGTGCCACCCCCAGAAACAGGACCACTGCACCGTGGCGCCCCGACGAACCGGGAGTATAAAGGTCCGCGACCGACATCCGACCATCGTACATGAGCGTGACAGTCGACCGGGTCGGTGCCGGGGTCAGCCACTCCAGAGGACGAATCGGTGCATTGGGGAAAAACTCCGGCATTAGCAGCACGGCGCTCGCCGCGGCGTGGCCGACCGACCAGATTGTCGCGCCAAGTACCAGCAAAACCAGACACCCAACGCCGGCGATCCCGGCGATACGACGCAGATTCATCCACGGCTCCTGCTCCATCCTCCACGCATTCAGCGATTGGAGAGATGATAACAGCAGTGGGTGACGATAAGGTTTGGCTGGGGCCAATTACGGTCGATTGGCCCAGTCTTCAGGTCGCGGCCGGCCGGACCACTAGCGCGATTGTTCGTCCGATCCCATGGTTTGATCGTCGAACTCTCGCAATGCGCGGCTGGTTTGGTGTTCAGGTGCCGATCGACCGTCAGGATATTGGCCATGGAAATAGGTCTTTTGCCAGTAGGGGGCGCCGGTCTCGCTGGAA
>DATLSK010000047.1:0-15107 GCA_035534155.1 Chloroflexota bacterium
CGCACCTTATTGACATCTGGATGGGCTACCAGCGCTTTCCAAAACAACGTCAGGTAGCCGGATTCGCCAGCCTTGACCGACTGGCTCCCGGCGCCTCCAAGCAGCAAAACCTGACCGACGAACGTTGTCCCGACCGACTGGTAGCCGGCGAAACCGTCCGGCCAGATGCGTTGCGCCGCCGCGTTCACCTGAATTTGCCCAACCGTCATGCCCTCCGGTCCCAGCGTGGCACCGTCGCCCTTGGCCGGCAGCGGCTGCGACTGGCCGGTGCCGTAGACGTTGAGAATTAACCGATAGCGACCAGGTGGCGTCCCCAAGGGGATCATGAGACCGTGATGGTCGTCGAGCGATGTTGCAGTCGGCGACTGACGACCGGATTGAACGTTACCCCCAATGAATTGATCGGATTGCGCCCACGTGAATCCGGTCGAGTCGACCAGACGTAGGGCGACTCGCGGCTGGGGAATCGGCTGGTTTAGCCACCGCCATTGCAAGTCGACCGGAATCGTCCCGCCAGCCGGCACACCGCTGCTCCCCCAACCAAAGTGGGTCAGCAGCAATGATTGACCGAAGCGGACGTTGCTCGCCTTCGTAGTCAGGGCCGATGGGGCGGCAAAGCGATAGTACTGCAGTCGTCCATTCACGGCCCACTGGTCGAAGCCAAGGTAGGCGTGGCTCTGCAACCAGCGCGGAATGAAATAGCTCGGGTCATAATCCGGTGTCGCGTAAAGAAACACCCAGACTCCGGTCTGCTTACTCGCGATCTGATCGAGAATGCCGCTCGTCTCGCCGGGATTGAGCGGCAGCTTGTCCGGCAACGGGTACATCGGCATCAGTTTCTTTTGATAGTAGTCATACAGTGGCGTTTGGGAAACTCCGTCCAGGATGACGCCGTCGCCGGCGATCGAAAGGGCATCCACTTCACGCATGTGCGTATTGTAGGCGCTTTTCAAATAGGCGCCGTGCCAGACATTCTCCAAAGGCACGAGTGCCGTGCCCAAGGCCACCAGCAGCGCGACCGTGCCGAGTGCCGTCACTGCCAGTCGCGGACGCGCCACCAGCGGCCCGAGCGGAGCGCGCGCGCCAGTCAACAACCAGATGATCCCTCGTCCGGCCAGCAGAATCATCGGTAGCGAGCTGACGACCAAATATCGCTCGGCGTACATCGGTCGAACCAGCGAGATGAGAAACCCAGCCACGAACGGCGTAAACAGCCAGCACGCCAGGACCAGACGGGCAAAGTGATCGAGCTCGCTTCGGGCTGGCACGATCAGACCGAACACGATGAGCGCGCTCACGATGACCGCGGCGAACTCAGCGTGTTGCCAGGTCAACGACCAGCCAGCCGCGACCCGGACCCAGCTACTCAAGGCGACCGAAAAAAGCGGGACGGTCCCCGGCTGCGCCCCGTAATACTTGGTGAACACGTGGAAGGCCACGAATACCCAGGGTAAATACAGCACGGCGGAAATCGCGGTTGGCACCGCCCAACGTCGCAAGAGGTCTCGCCGCCGGATCGAAGCGATGAGTACCGCGATGAGGTGAGCGAGCGGCACGAACAGTCCGTAGTAATGGCTCCCGGCCGTACCCAGCACGGCTAGAACGTAAACCGTGGCGCCGCCGCGCTTGCCTTGCCACAACCTCAGTAACGCGAGGGTCGCGAGTCCCGCGAAAAAGCTCGTCTGCTCGTACATGCGCGCTTCCTGGGAATACCAGACCTGAATCGGGTTAAGCGCGACGAGGAGGCCAACGATCGACGGACAAACGGCGCTGAGCCAACGCGGTTTAGACGGAGTGAAAGTCCGCGCCAGGTTGATGGCAACGGCAACGCTGAGAATTCCCACGAATGCCGAGGGCAAGCGCGCAATCATCTCGCTCCGTCCGAGGACCCGCAACCAGCCGGCGAGGAGTAAGGGATAGAGAGGAGGATGAGGCTCGGCAACCGACAACGCGGCGAACATGTGGCGCAGCGGTCCCACCGAAAGCATCACGCTAAAAGCTTCGTCACCCCAGAGGTCGGTGTTGCCCAGACCAAGCAAACGCACCCCAGCCGCCAGCAACAAGACCGCAACGATGAAAACCAGACCGAGCGTGGACTCCCGATTGGGCGGTGCATCGCCAATCGATTCAGTCGGGCGAGGAGCCTGCTTGATTACCTTACTTTGCAACGTCTACCTCGCCAAGAACGAGATGATCGGACGATGGCTGGTTGGGAATGGCGACCGGCAGCCGCACCCCGTTCGACGGATCGTAGAGACCGATCTCAATGTGATAACGCCCGGCTGGGGCATTGGCCGGAATCGGAACCTGGTATGAGTCGCTGAGATACTCGCCCGGCAGCCAGCCATCGGTCGGCCGAGTGCCGTCGACCGGCGGCCGATCGACCTGACCGAAAATCCGACCGTCTGGAGCCAAAAGGTGGACGAAGACGACATAAGCGTGCTTCGCGGTTTGGCGCGCTTGCCAATACAAACGAAGCGTTAGCACGCCGCCCGGCCGAACGGGTGTCGTCGGCAGGTCAGCTCCGATCAAGGTTGCAAATGGGCCAAAGCTCGCGGAGAGCGGATGCCCGATTGTCGGTCGGGTGAAGCTCCGCGCTGGCCCGTTGACGTCGATTGTCCCTAAGTCAAGACTCGACCCCTGGCTCGGGTCAACGGATACCGCGAGTTGGTAGCGCCCGTTGGCCGCGGTCGGCGGAATTTGGACCTCGATCCGTTCGGCGAAGAGCTGGCCCACGTGCCACTTTGAGGTCGGATATTCGGGTAGAATCGGATCAGTCTGCTGGGCAACCGTATGCCCGGCCGCGTCGACGAAGCTGACCGTCCGGGTCAGGTCGGAAAGCGGGGCGCGATCAGCGCGCCAGAGAATCCGAAACGACAAACGGTCACCGGCTGACCGAGGCGGACCCAGCGGGTCGTGGCCAAGCACGCTCACCCCGCTCGCGAAGCTCAGCTTCGGCCCGAGCGGCACCTCGGTTTCGGTGGCGAGAGTTGGCCGTTCGCGCGCGCGAACCTGGATCGAGCCAAGCGGTAGCACGTTTCCCGGATGTGCAGACTGGCCGCTGAATGGCACGGCAGCACCGGATTGGGGATTATAGAGCAAGATTGCCGCGTCATACTGCCCCGGTGGCGTGGCCGAGGGGACCAGCAATCCAAGACGACTCGACCATTGACCAGCCGGAAGCCGGGATTGGGCATTCAGCAAGGTATCGCTCTGAGCGATAACCTGGCCGGTTTGGTCCAGCAAACGAAACGACACTTTTGGCGTTGACACTGGCGAGGTGACTGACCAATCCAACTTTGCCGCCAGCGCGTCGCCGGCGGTAATTGCTCCATTGGTCAGGCTGGCGCGATCGAGGGCGATGCGGTCTTGCCACTGCGCCTGGGCATCCGTCACGCGGCTGATTGACTTTGGCGAGGCGTAGTAGAACGCGCGGACGTTGACAAACCAGCGTTCGGCGGACGGGGCAGCCACTCGATCGAGCAACGTGAGCGCGGTCGTGTCGGTCGGGGAATCCCAGTAGGGCAGCAGCCAGAGCCCGGGATGCTGGTCGAGCAAGGCGGGAAGCTCGCGGCTCAGGTCGGTAGGTTGATCGATGATCTGAATCTTTTGAGGACCATGGTAATAATAGCCAAAAAGCTCCGCCTGACCATAACCAGTCGCGACAATTGGATCGTTGGCCCCGCCATAGCTTTCTACCCAGGCGGCCATTCCACGATAGTTCCCTCGGTCGGTCAACATCGACGCGTAGGTGGCGGGCAGCTTCGGCAACACCACGTAGGCGATTCCGAGTGTTGCCACGACACCCAGCGGCCAGAACGCGCGGCGCAACCCGTCGAGGCCAGCCGCGAGGAGTAATAGGTAACCGGGTGCCAGAACGATCAGATAGCGCGCGTCGAACATCGGACGAAAAAAGAAGAGGAGACCAACCGCGACGATCGGCAGGAGCGTGTAGACCAGCAGAAAAAAGGCGGCCGCCGGGCGCCGCAAAATGAGCCAGATCGCACCCACCGCCGCCAGGAGAAAGGCCGGTGCGGCCTGACGAGTCGCCACCGTTGCGCCGAGTGTAAAGGTCGCTAGCGAACGCGCCAGCACACGATCGATGCCGACCGGTGTCGGAAAATAGCCATGGTAGGCGACGAGGGCTGGCCAGGCGTAGAGCAGCCAGAGCACAAATAGGCCACTGACGACCGAAGTCGTGGTCAGCCAGGATCGAAAAATCGGCCGCCAAGCGGGCTCTTCGCCGGTCCTGGCGGCCCACAGCCAGCGTCCGCCGAAGTACAGCACGTGGGCCGCCAGCACGAGTGCCGCGTCGTAATGCGAGTTCAGAGCGAGCCACATCACAACCCCGTAGGCGATCCAATCGCGGCGGCGGCGACGCTCCAAAGCACGGACGAAGAGGACAGAAGCAAGCGCACTCAGCGAAACGACCATCGCGTAGTTTCGGGCGTTCTGCGATTCGGCAATCTGGTAAGGATTGACCGCCACGAGAGCACCGGCGAAGATTCCCCCCCAGCGACCGATCATTGCCCGTCCCAATGCAATCAGCGAGGGAGTCAGGAGGACCCCGAAGAGGAGTGACGGGAAACGCATCGAAAACTCGCCGCGGCCAACGACCTCGATCCAGCCTGCCAGGCCAAGATAGTACAGCAAAGGATGGGGCTCGAAGGTGTGCGCCTGATGAATGATCCAGGCCGGGCCTTCGTCGTGATTACGCAGCATGAACCACTCATCGCCGGTCAGATTCGGCGCAGCCAACGCGTGAATGCGCAGCGCGAAGGCAACGCCGACGACGACGAGCGCGGCCCCCCACCAACCAATCCCATCGAGCCGCCTGACGATTCTTGGCGGCCGGTGGCTCAAGCTGCCCCCTTGCGCCAGGTCCACGCTCCGGCGACGAGCAAAGCCAGCAAAGTTAAAAGGGAAATCGCCGCGCCGATGTAGAGCGATTTCGGCTGGTATACGAAAACGAAGTGGTGCTGGCCGGGCGGTAGCTCGACCGCGGTCGCCAGGTAATTCGCCCGAAAGGTCGGGACGGATTGTCCATCCCGGTAGGCGTGCCAATCGGCGTAATACTGGTCGGCCAACACCAACATCGCGTTACCATCACCCGTAGCGTCAATTTCCACGCGCTGTGGATCCAGATGGGTAATCTTCACGTCGGGGCGCTTGCCGGGAACAAACGGACCGATCGACGGCGGCTTTTCCAAGACGACGATGTTCCCCGGGTGATAGCCGGGAGCCATGATCATCTGTTTGGCCTCGTCAGGAGTGTGGGCGACCTCTACCGCGCGCACCGCCCAGGCACGGGGCAATGAGTCAGACATAAAGTACGTCTTGAGCGGGCCATCCTGGAACACCAGCTTCAAGCCAGCCAGCGGTCCGCCGTTGCTGATAAAATACTTCACATTGAGAATCTGCCACACTCGCCAGTCGGCGTTCGCTTGGAGCATGTCGCGCATGCGCCGAATTTCGAACGGCGTATTCCCACCGATCGTCGGCATGCCAATAATCGAACCGTAATCGGATGGGAAGACATCCTCGCTGATCCCGCGAACGCGAAATGGCTCCGGAAGCTTGTCGACGAACGCCGCGGTCGCGGCAAGGCGAGGACGCGGATCCGGCGAGACCGGGCTCAGGTTGTTGCCAAAATTGATCGTGAACGCCTCGACGGTAACCACGATCAGCAGGAAGGCCGGCACCCCCCAACGCGGTAACCGCTGAACGCCCAGTACTCCGAGCGCCAGCGCGCTGACCGCGAGGGTGAGCGCGTCGATTAGCAAGTTGGTGCGTAATGGCGGGACCGCACCAAGCGTTGGCCCAAGCAGGTACAGTATGCCGCTGCTCGCCGCCCCGACCGCCGCGGCAATCGCCCAACCGCGAGCCCCACCAGACTTATGTGCGCGCCGCTCGAGCTCGGCAACTCCCCGGCCGGCGAAAAGCGCCCCCGCGAACGCAAAAACGTAAATCGTTCGCTCCTGGTCACGAAAGAGGTTCCAGCCCGGCGCAACGTGGTAGAGCACCCAAAAGAGGGGGGTCGCCCCTCCGGTCGAAAGGGGAATCGCGACCAACCCGGCGATAATCCAATACCCGAGCGCCTCGCGCCGACTCACCCAGGCTCCCAAAATGGCGAGTAATAGGGCGGCGCTGCCGATCGAAAGCGCCTTTTCGCCGTGCCAGAGCGGAACCAAGATTTCCGGCAGCGAGGTCAAAGCGTAACCATGCGCCGCCACGAGATAGCTCAGATGGTCGCGCGTGCTGACCGGGAGAAAGGCGAGAGTTGGCAGTATTTGGATCGCCGCCAGGAAGAGCGAAACGGTTGGGTAGGCGACGACGCTCAGCAAGGTCCGTCGCCAGGAGATACGCTGCTGCCAGCAGCGCCAGAGGAGATAGCCTTCGGTGCTATAGATAATGAACAGCCCGGTCTGAGTGTGGCCGGCCAGGAGAGCGACCGCGAAAGCGAGACTCGCGGCCATCAGCCAGCGCCAATCCCCCCGACGCCGCGCGCTCAGCTCGAGGAACAGCACGATCAGCGGAAGCCAGATCGCGGTTTCGAGCAAGGGGAGTTGCTGAGCGGGATAGCTCGTGATGAATCCGCTCAAAGCGAAGGTCACCGCGGCGAGTAGCGAGCCGAGCCGGGACGAGATGAGCACACGAGCCAGGAGATAGGTGAAAACCCCGGCCAAGAGCGTGTGGAAGACGATCTCGCCTTCGAGCGCAAAGAAAGGAAACCCATGCCTGCCGAAAAGGATCGCGTTCGCCATGGCGATTGGGTAAAACACCGCGGTTTGGATGTCGGCCTGGAACGGATGACCAGCAAACATGTCAGGATTCCAGAGAGGTATGCGCTTTGCCCACCATTCCTTGGCCTCGAAAGCCCGGAACGGAAAAAACTGTTCGCTGAAATCGCCCGCGACGACGTACCAGCGCGGCGGCCACGGGCGAATCATCGGCCAGAAAAAGGCCAGGATCGTCAATAGCAGCGCCCCGAATGCGCCAAGGTCTCGCGAGTCAAACAGCCCGAACCGAGGACCAGAATCGGACGTTGCGACGGCCGAGGGCCGGCCAACGGATTCAGTTTTCACATTCGTTATCCAAACGCGTGCACAAACAGTCGCGTGGGCATTGTAGCATCCTCGATCGATTACCGACAAATTGGGCCAATCGCGCGACGTGGTATACTGGCGTGGTATGGACAGCGCGTTGAACCAGTCGAACCGACTATTGCCACGCCCCCATCTTCCGCCTACCATGGCGATTGCTTTGCTGGGGATTGGGGTGGGAATCGTCGTCGGGGTGACCATCGCGGCGGCGAGCCCACTTTACACGATCGCCGGCATCATCGCTCTCGGCGGTCTCGTCTTCCTATTCGCCGACGTCCGCAACGGATTACTCGCCTTTATTGGCGTCGCGACCCTTTTACCGTTCGCGGTGATTCCCGTCTCGATCGGTCCAGTTCGGCTGACTATGGTCGACGTCTGCCTCACCGTTACATTGCTCATCGTTCTCCTTCGTCCGTTAGCCGACCGGCGCGAGCGACTACGGTCGACCGGGGTCGACCTACCGGTGTTCCTCTTCGTCACCGTCGCAATCGCCGCCTTTGTCCTGGGTACGGCTTATCAGACGACCTCGTCCGACGCCCGGCTCTTTCTGAAACTGCTGAACAGTATTTTTGTGTTCTTCACCGTCGTCAACGCGGTGCGCGACCAGAAGACACTCGAACGCCTGCTCACCTATCTGTTCGCGGGTGGAGTAGGCGCCGGTCTCGTCGGGATTGGTTTGTATTACATTTCGCAAGCGCGCGCAACCCAACTCTTAGCCGCGCTCGGCCCATTCGGCTATCCGCGGAGCAACGTACTCCAATTTATCGCGAGCACAACCACCCAGCGGGCCATCGGTACGTCGATCGACCCCAACATCCTAGGTGCGACGTTGATGATGTGCGGCAGCATCGGAGTGGGTTTGTTCTTCCTGCCCCGCGCACGCGCTTACAAGCTCGCGGTCATCGGGGGCCTGGCGATCATTTTGGCAGCGTTGCTGCTGACCTACTCGCGTGGCTCACTCTTTGGTTTCATCGCCGGGGGCGCGGTCGTCGCCACCTTCCGTTACCGTCGTCTCTGGCTGCTCGCAGCCCTGTTTGCCGCTGCCGTTCCGCTGGTGCCGGAACTGGCTCAGAGTGCTTTTGTCACCCACATTCAATCGGGACTCTTAGTCCAGGACAAAGCGGCCGCGATGCGTCTCGGCGAGTACAAGGACGCCTTTCGTCTCATTCAGCAGTATCCCTGGTTCGGGGTCGGGTTCGGTCAGGCACCGGACGTGAACTTGTACGTAGGCGTTTCGAGCATCTATCTCCTGTTAGCCGAGCAAGTTGGTCTGGTCGGGCTGGTGATCTGGCTTTGGGCGATGGGCACGATCGTCTACCGCGGTCTCCGCCGCTGTGCCGTCGCCCAGGATGAGGCCTCGACTCTCGCACTCGGTTGTCTTGCCGCGCTTGTCTCGGCACTGGTCGGTGGCATTTTCGATCACCACTTTGTCGATATGCGCTTCCCACACGTTGTCGGGATGGTTTGGATGATTGCCGGACTTCAGATGGTCGGACTGTTTTTGAGCGCGGCAACCGACTCGCCAAAGGAAATGACTGACCTGCCCCATCGGAAATCGACTGCCGAGCCGCGGCGATCGACGACTGCAGTACGGTGAAGTGCACATTCTCCCCGCGACGCTCTGGTCTATCCTCGTTTCGTTCTGACTGGTCGCGTCTTGCTCCCGAGATTAGCCAGGTGTATACTCCTTGCGTTGTTTAGGTGGATGGTAGACGGAAGTTCGGTGATGCGCTCAGCGAACCCGGGACTGCGGAGCAAGACTTGTGAAACTCGACAGTATCCTGGTATCTGTGACCGGCGAGCCAACCGATGATGATGTATTAGTCATTGCGTCGTCGTTGGCGCGACGGTTTAACTCCAAGATTTATGCGATTTACGTAATCGAGGTAAAGCGCGCATTGCCAATCGACGCTGAGATTGAGCCTGAGATTGAGAAGGGTGAGCGATTGCTCGATCGGGTTGAGCAGGACTGTGAAGCGGCCCAGATTAGCGTTGAGACCGAACTCTTGCAGGCTCGCGACATCGGCGCAGCAATCGTCGACGAAGCCGTCGAGCGGAACGTCGACGGTATTGTCCTCGGTATCTCGCAGCGACGACGGCCGGCCGAAAGCGAGCTAGGCGCGACCGCGACCTATTTGCTCAAGAACGCGCCGTGCCGCGTTTGGCTGGCTCGGGCCCCGCAAGGACGTGAGGTATCGCCTCGACGATGACACTCCTTCGTTCCTCAGATTCGCTTTTTCATCCTGGGTTCGCTAGGGGAGATTGTCGCGGATGATCGTTCTCATTTTGGGCTGCGGTCGGGTTGGCGCGCGCCTGGCAATCGCTCTCGACAGCGAAGGGCACGATGTTCGGGTCATCGACCAGAACGTTGACTCTTTCCAACGTCTGCCCCTGCAATTTCGAGGGCAGATCTTGACCGGCCAGGGAATCGACGACGAAATGTTGATCAAAGCTGGAATTGACGAGGCAGACGTGTTCGCCGCCGTGACCAACGACGACAACACGAACATCATGGCCTCGGAGGTCGCAAAAGTGATCCACCGCGTGCCAAAGGTGATCACCCGAATCTACGACCCGATTCGCGAAGAAGCCTACCACGCGCTCGGCTTGGAAACCGTGTGTCCGACCGCGCTGGGAGCCGACCTCATCGAAAACATGCTTACCCAGGCGGCTACCGTCACGAACGGCAAGGCCGGGGCGTAGACCGGGTCCGAACCCAAATTATTGACCGTACTACAGGAGCAAAGGCGTGTACGTTGTGGTTGCCGGCGGCGGTAAAGTTGGTTTTTATCTCGCCAAGACCTTGATCAACGAAGGCCACGAGGTCTTGGTCATCGAGCGAGACCGCCGCAAGGCCGACGGGATCAGTGAAGAACTGGGAAGCGTTGTTCTTCGCGGGGATGCCTGCGAAGCAAGCACGCTGAGCGAAGCCGGGGTAAACCGAGCTGACGTGGTAGCCGCGGTCACGGGGGACGACGAGGACAATCTCGTGATCTGCCAGATGGCAAAGAAGAAGTTCAATGTCGCCCGGACGATCGCTCGAATCAACAATCCGAAAAACGAGCGAATCTTTCAGATCCTCGGCATCGATGCCACCGTGTCGAGCACGGACATCATCATGCAACAGATCGAGCAGAAACTACCGGCCAAGTCATTGCTGCACATCCGCGTGCTCGAGGATGCCGACATTGAGCTAGTGGAGGCCGACGTGTCGGCAAACTCGACAATGGTCGGTAAGCGGATTCGCGACGTGAAGTTGCCGACTGACACCTTGATCCTGGTCGTCGCTCACGCCGGTGAAACCAAGCTGGTTAATGGAGATACGAGACTCGCGGCGGGCGACCACGTGATCGCACTGACCCGAACGAAAAACGAGGATGTCTTGCGTGGATTACTCCTGGCGTAACCGATTAACCTGCAGCCAGGAGCGTCGCCAACTCCCACTCGGGAATGAACTTCTGCCATTCCGAGTAGGACTTCAGGTACTGATTCAGCATGTAATACGTCGTAATGCGCGGCTGAAAAGGCGAGCGACGCAGCACCATCTTGGCCTCTTCCAGCGTCTTGCCACCTTTGCGATGGTTACAGGTTCGGCAAGCGCTGGCCAAGTTCTCCCAGGTGTGCTTGCCCCCTTTGTGACGCGGAATGACGTGGTCAAGGGTAAGATCTTTACCTCGCGTGCCACAATATTGGCACGTGAAGTTGTCGCGCAAAAAGATCTCTCGGCGAGTTAGTCGCGCCTTCGGTCGCGGCCGTTTGATCAAATAAACCAGCCGAATCACCGACGGCCGCAGAAAGTTCTGCGAGGGCGTGCGAATCTGGCCCGAGCCGTGCTCCAGCACCTCAGCCTTGCCCCCGTTGATCAGGACGATCGCCCGCTTCTCGTTGCACACGTTCAGGGGTTCGTAATTTTGATTCAGCACGAGCACGGCAGAACTCACCGTCCCCCCCTGCTATTCCCCCATCTGAAGTCCCCTATATTGTAGCATCGCCCGGGCCACCCTTCAATATTTGGATGCACCTAAGCCACCAAGCCTTCACTCCGCAAGACGAAGCACAGACTATCGCAAATCTCATGCCAGCTTTCTTGTCTCGTGCACTGGCAACCTTCTTGCGCCAGTCAGGCCGGGCGAGATCGTCCGTTTTGTTATACTTGGCGTGACATGATGATGGATCTGACACCAACTGTGTTTGACTTGCGCTTGACCTCCGCGGTGATCGTCGGCAAGCTTGCTCGAATCGCGAGCCGTCGCCTGGGTACGGGCGGGGGAACGTCTTTGCCCGGAGCGCTGGCTCGCCGGGTGGACCCCGGAACGATTGGAAAGCTCGCCAGGCAGCTTCCTCAGGGGAATCTTCTCGTTACCGGCACGAACGGCAAGACGACGACCAGCCGATTGCTGGCGTCGATTCTGGGCAACTCGGGCTGGCAGCCGGTGCATAATCGGGCCGGGGCCAATCTGGCAAGCGGACTTGCAACGGCGCTTGTCACTCAAGCGAATCTGGTCGGCCGCGCCAGCGCCGATAGTGGTCTCTTTGAAGTCGACGAAGCGGTCTTCACTCAGGTGCTGTCAACTTTCTCGCCGCGCGTCGTCCTACTCACCAATTTGTTTCGCGATCAGCTCGATCGCTATGGCGAAATCGATCTGATCGCCACGCGCTGGCGAGAGGCGCTTCGCCAGCTTTCGCCGGCCACGACCGTGGTTATCAATGCCGACGATCCAGCGGTCGCGGCACTCGGACGCGACTTGGCCGCGCCAGTTATCTATTTCGGCGTCGATGCTCCGAGCGATCATAAGGCACTCGACCACGTCGCCGATTCACGGCGCTGCCCATTTTGCGGTTCGCCCCTCGAATACGAGGTGGTTCGCTACGCTCACCTCGGAGACTATTGCTGTCCCAAGGGCGACTTTCGTCGCCCTCCGCTCGACGTTGCCGCCACCAGGATTGTGTCCCACGGCGTCGAATCGACTGATGTCGTTGTCACCGGACCGTTCGGGACCCGCGATTGGCGGTTCGGTCTGCCCGGCCTGTATAACGTCTACAATTTGCTCGCCGCGGTCGCGGCCGCGACCGCGGCCGGCGCTCCAGTCGCAGCCGTCGACACGACTCTTGCCAACTTCAGCGCGGCATTCGGTCGGCTCGAGCAGATCCGAGTGGGCGACCGGACTCTCTTCTTCGCGCTGATCAAAAATCCGGTTGGCTTCACCGAAGTCTTACGGACCATTCTCGCCGACTCGGAGCCAAAGGACTGTGCCTTCTTTATCAATGACAACCTTGCCGATGGGACCGACGTCTCCTGGCTCTGGGACGCCCAGGTGGAGACAGTTGCCGAACGCTGCCGGTCGGCAATCGTCTCGGGTACGCGAGCGGGTGATATGGCGGTACGTCTCAAATACGCTGGCGTCTCAGCCGACCGCATCCAAACCATTGATTCAATAGAAAAGGGATTGGACGTCGGTCTCGCGTCGCTTGCACCTGGCGGAACTCTGTACGTCTTGCCAACCTACACCGCGATGCTCGAATTGCGAACCATTGTCAGCCGTCGCCACTACGCCAATCACTTTTGGGACGATTGAATGGACTTGACCATCGGTTACCTGTACGCGACCGGCATGAACGTTTATGGCGATCGTGGCAACATTTTGACTCTGGTTCAACGCTGCCGCTGGCGAGGGATTAACGTCGAGGTTATCGAGCGCGGCGTCGGTGAAAACAGCTCCCTCGACCGATTTGATTTACTTTTTGCCGGCGGCGGCCAGGACCGCGATCAAATCGCGGTCAGTAAGGATCTTCAGGAAGATACCGGGCGCGCTCTGATCGACGCGGTCGAGAGAGAAGTGGTCGTCTTGACCATTTGTGGCACGTACCAGCTCCTCGGCCACTCGTTTAAGACCGGCACCGGCGACGTCTTGCCCGGCCTGGGCATCTTCGATGCGTCAACCGAAGCCGGTCCACGCAGATTTATTGGGGACGTCATCGTGGACGTTCGCCTCGCGGACGGAACGCTATCTCTGGTCGGATTCGAAAATCACAGTGGGCGCACCTTTTTACATTCGGGAGCGCCGCTGGGTACGGTCCTCGTCGGAGCAGGAAACAACGGCGACGACCGCACGGAAGGGGCCAGCTACAAGAATGCCTTTGGGACGTATCTCCACGGGCCGTTGCTCCCAAAGAACCCTGGCTTCGCCGATCACTTGATTCGATTGGCGCTGGCGCGTCGCTACGGAGACGTGGAGCTACCGTCACTCGACGATCGCCTGGAACTCGCCGCTCACCAAGCGATGATCGAGCGCATCCGACGCCGCGGTCGCGTGAATAGCGGTGTCCGCTAATGCTGCAAACCGAGCGTCGCCGTCGCCTGGCAGGTTCTGCCATTATTATGATGGCGGCTTACGTCGCCAGTCGATTGACCGGGTTACTGCGCGACATCGCGATCAGCTACCGATTTGGCACCGGCCGGGAGCTCGACGCTTATCTGGCCGCGGTGCGCGTGCCGGACATCGTCTTCCAGGTCGTCGCCGGTGCAGCGGTGGCGAGCGCGTTCATCCCGGTCTACACGTCTTACCTGACCCGACGCGAGGAGGAAGAGGGCGCGAACATGCTCAACATCCTGTTCACGATCTCATTCCTCGTGCTGGTTCCAATGATCGCGCTCGCCTTCATTTTCGCGCCACGGATCATGCCAATCATCGTGCCCGACTTCCCTCCCGAGTACCAGGCTCTGGCCGCTCGGCTCGCTCGAGTTGTCTTGCTGGCACCGCTGTTCTTTACTCTGGGCTGCTTTACGACGAGTGTGCTCAACGCACACGGCAAGTTCTTTCTCGCCGCCTTGGCGCCAACCAGTTATAACCTGGGGATCATCTTCGGCGCCGTGGTCTTCAGTCGCTGGCTGGGGATCTATGGATTAGCGGCTGGAGCGCTTCTGGGTTCGGCGTTCTATCTGGTTGTCCAGCTTCCCGGGCTGCGCCAGATTGGCTTTGTGTTTCAGCCACACCTCGATCTGTCTCACCGTGGCGTACGCGCGGTCGGGCGACTGATGGGTCCCCGAGCGATCGGCCTCGCGGTGACCCAGGCGAACTTCATCGTCGCCCTCTACCTCGCCTCCGGAATCCCGGGAGGAGTAGCCGCCTTGAATTATGCCTGGCTGCTCACAATGCTCCCGCTCGGTATTTTCGCCATGGCAATTTCGACCGCGGTGTTCCCCTCCCTGGCCGAGCATGGCGCGGTGCACAATCACGAAGAGCTCCAGCGTACGTTGCTGGAGGCGCTGCGATTCATTCTGTTTTTAACGATTCCGGCGAGCCTCGGCCTGATCGTCTTGAGCTTTCCAATCGTACGTCTCGTCTTTCAGCGCGGTGAGTTTACCAGTGTGTCGACGACGATGACGGCCGATGCTCTGCACTTTTACGCGGCAGGCCTCCTCGGCATGGCGACAGTGGAGATCATCACCCGCGCGTTCTACGCGCTCCACGATACCTTCACTCCGGTGAAAGTGGCCACCCTTGGCATGGCGGTTAATCTGACCCTCGGAATACTGCTGGTGCGCACGATGGGCGAATCCGGCTTAGCACTCGCCACCGCGGTGGCGAGCACCGGCGAAGCGGTTCTGCTTTTCGCGATTTGTCGGCAGCGAGTCGAGGGGGTGAGCTTTCGAGCACTGGTCGCGGCGGCGTGGCGAAGCATCGTCGCCGCGTTGGTCATGGGAGCCTGCCTCGGGCTATTCAGCGTGCTCGGCCAACCGCTGAGCCGATCGCTTGCCGGGGCCCCGTTTGTTGTCGCGGCGATCGCTCTGGGTGGGGTGGTCTACCTGCTCACGACGGTCATTCTGGGTGCACAAGAAGTTGGCCAGCTTCAACGACTCGCCAGTCGGCTAGCCGGGAGAATTCCCAGGTTCGCCGGGTGACGCTAGCTTTCGGTCGGCTTCTCCTCGAGGTAATTCATGCTGCGCTCAAACCAGGAGGGGGTAATCAAGCCGGTGCTGTAATAAAAAGTAAGCATCGTCTT
>DATLSK010000048.1:0-7070 GCA_035534155.1 Chloroflexota bacterium
AATGCCCACTACGCCCTGAACGTAGCGCGTCTGCCGATTCCGCCACTTCGGCTTGGTGGAGCTGAGGGGACTCGAACCCCTGACCTCAACACTGCCAGCGTTGCGCTCTCCCGGTTGAGCTACAGCCCCGCGGCCACCAGACTGCATTGCCTCTCGTGGCTCGAAGTAGAGTATAGCACGATCGCGCCGGGTATGCAAACTCCGAGTCCCATTAGAACTCGGTTGGCCGACCAGTTTCGGATACTGCCGACAAAACGGCCGCGTTGAATGCCTCGAACGTACGCTGAACGTCGTGCGCCGCGTCGGGAATCTCAACCAACCTGGCTCCCGGAAGAAGCATCACCAATCGTCGTGCAATCTTTTGCAAACCAGGATGACTGCGTCCCCCGGTGTATACCTGAAGTGGTGCCGAGATCATGACCTCGCGGATTAACCACTCATGGTAGTTGCTGGGCGATTCAGCAAGTGTGAAGCGCTCGGCCTCGGCAACTAAGCGCGGCCACGCGGGATGCGATCGCAAGCTTGCCAGACCGTCGGAACCCGTGAGCGCGCCAAAGAAGGTGCTGGCGATTCCCTCGGAATCGAGCCGACGCGGATTCCCGAACAGGGGTCGGATGAGATCGCTCATCGCTGAAACGTCGCGATCGTTCGGGAGCAGGCCCAACAATGGTGGCTCAATCAGGTGGAGTGAGCTGATCGCTCGCGGTCGGCGTCGCGCGATCTCGAGGGCGACGACCCCGCCGTAGGACTGACCAATCAGGTGAAACGAATCAACGCCGATCCGGGCCGTGACGTCGAGAATGTCGTCGGCATCTCCGGCAATCGTGTAGCCCAACGCACGTGGACTGCGTCCATTGCCGCGACGATCGACGACGATCAGGCGAAACAGCCGACCCAACGTGTCAATCTGCCGCGACCAGGCAAGCCGACCGTTTGCAAAGTCGCCGTGCACCAGGATGACGGGCTCACCATCCCCGATCACTTCGAAGGCAATCGGCTCGATCACTGGCACGTGCCAAGTCCGCCCCAGCTATCGCGCAGAACACGGCGCAATAGCTTGCCAGTAGCGTTTCGCGGCAGCGAATCGAGAACGCGTATTTCCTTCGGAATTTTGTAGCCGGCTAACCGCTCGCGACAGAAGCGTTGAACCTCGTCCACGGTGAGCTGATGTCCGGCCCGGAGCTTGAGCGCCGCGACCGGTAACTGGCCCCAGACTGAATCCGGAATGCCGACCACGCCAGCTTCGTCCACGGCAGGGTGGGCCAGCAAGACCGCTTCGACTTCGGCCGGGTAGACGTTCTCTCCTCCGGTCACAATCAAATCGTCGCGTCGGTCGACGACGTAGAGGTAGCCTTCGTCGTCGAGATAGCCAAGGTCACCCGTATGAAACCAGCCATTGCGAAACGCTCGGGCGGTCGCGTCGGGGCGGTTGACGTATCCGGTGGTCACCGAAGGCCCACGGACGACAATCTCGCCGACGACGCCCGGAACGACGTTCTCTTCTTCTCGCTCAATCCGCAGTTCGCTATGAAAGAGGGCTTTTCCGGCCGATCCAAGTTTGCGTCGAGCGTCTTCTGGCGCCAGCGTTGCGATCTGCGAGGCGGTTTCGGTCAAGCCATAGGTCTGAACGACCGGCACGCCGAGCCGCCAGGCGCGATCGAGTAACGGTTCGGGGACTGGTCCACCACCAATCAATACGCAGCGCAGCGAGTCTGGATACCGCCGGTCGCCGTGGGCATCCAGCATCCGCTGCAGCATCGTGCTGACCACCGAGATGACGGTGACGCCTTCTTCGTCAATAGCACGGTTGACTGCCGACGCATCGAACCCGGCCTGAATCACTGCACCGGTTCCGTAGATCACACTACGGAGAACGATCGAAAGACCGCCGACGTGAAAGAGCGGCAGGCAAGCCAGCCAGCGATCATCCTCGCGCAAGCCGAGATTCAGCGCCGAGCCAATGGCACTCCACCAATAGTTTCGATACGACAGGACCGCCCCTTTGGGTTGGCCGGTGGTGCCCGACGTGTAGATGATACTGTGAGGCTGATCCAAAGCGACGGAATCGCAAGCCGACACGCTGACCGCGTCAATCCCGGCGAGCACACCTCGGTCATTCGGCTTGGCCAGTATCGCCGTCGTCAAGGCCGGTCGGTTGTTGGCGAGCCCACGCGCGACTTCGGCGTGAGAAGGATCGTGCACGAGTACCCGGACGTCAGCATCGCCAACCTGCCAGGCCAGCTCAGTCTCGCTCAGGCGCGCGTTCAGGGGAACGAGCGTCGCCTGCAGTCGCGCCAGGGCATGCACCACCACCACGTATTCGGGACAATTCCAAGACAATATCGCGATTCGGTCGCCGGATGTAACCCCGAGCGCGGCGAACTGGCCGGCCGTATACGTGGCTCTCTCGTCGAGTTCGCGATACGTCCACGTCACCTCTTCCGCGATGACCGCCAATCGAGAGCCGGTCAGTCGGGTCCGTTGGCGAAGCCACTCCGGTAGACATTCACGTTGCGGGTCGATCATTCCCACGCTCGAGCCGTCACCAGATGAAACTGGCCGCGAAGAGTACGCCAAACAAGAGGTGCAGCTGACCAGTACGCTTCAAGGCACGGTTGAGACTGGGTCCGTCGCTGTCGCGACCGACCGTCTGAATCAACGACGCCGCCAGTGGTAGACTGAGCCAGGGAAGCCAGAACGTTCCACCCAACCAACCGGCCCACCAGAGCGCCAGCGGAATAAGGTACGACGCCATCAACAGGGCCGCGTATTGGCGGCGCGTCGCGGTTCGCCCAATGCGAACCGCCAGAGTCCGCTTCCCGGCCCGACGGTCGGTGTCAACGTCGCGGAGATTGTTCACCACGAGAATCGCGGTCACGAGGAAACCGACCGGTATGGCGGCCACGACTGCCAGGAGCGAAATCGTATTGGTTTGGACGAAGGCGCTACCGACCACGGCGACGACGCCGAAAAACACAAAAACAAAGACGTCGCCAAGACCATGATAGCCAAGCGGCCAGGGACCACCGGTGTATGCCACCCCACTCAGAATCGAAAGTACGCCGGCGAGCAAGATTGGCCACCCGCTCACCGCGACCAGGTATAATCCAAAGACAGCGGCCAACCCGAAGGTGATATACGTGGCGGCAGCAACTTGACCGATGGCCACCAAGCCGCTCTGACTAATTCGCCGGGGCCCAATTCGGTCGGCGGTATCCGCACCCTTTTGAAAATCGAATAAATCGTTGGCGAAATTCGTACCGATCTGGATCAATAGGGCGCAGACAAATGCCGCGACGAATGACCATGGTCGCAAGGCACCATGACCCGACGCGGCCGCCGTGCCGACGATTACCGGCACAACTGCCGCGGGTAAAGTCGCCGGACGGGCCGCTTCTAGCCAAGCGGACAGATAATTCGGTCGCGTTGTCGCGGTGTATCCTGCCATCGTGCGTGCGAGTCCTTCTAGGGAAAACGTGGGAACTTGGAAAAGTCTGGCTTACGCTTCTCGACGAAGGCGTTTCGCCCCTCTTTTGCTTCTTCTGTCAGATAGTACAGCAGGGTGGCGTCCCCGGCCAGTTGCTGAAGTCCAGCCAGCCCGTCGGTATCGGCCAAGAAGGCAGCCTTGAGAAAGCGAATAGCCGTTGGGCTCTTTTCCAAGATCTCACGAGCCCACTGCACCGCTTCGTCCTCGAGCCGATCGAGCGGCACGACAGTGTTGACCAGGCCCATTTGCAGCGCGTCTTGCGCCGAATACTGTCGGCAGAGATACCAAATCTCCCGCGCCTTCTTGTGGCCGACGACTCGCGCCAAATAGGTTGCGCCGTAACCGGCGTCAAAACTGCCCACTTTGGGACCGGTTTGCCCAAACACCGCGTTGTCAGCGGCAATCGTCAGATCGCAGACCAGGTGCAGGACGTGCCCTCCACCAATTGCGTATCCGGCAACCACCGCGATGACCACTTTAGGGATCGTCCGAATCTTGTTCTGCAATTCGAGCACATTCAGTCGAGGAACGCCGTCGTCGCCAACGTAACCGCCGTGTCCGCGCACTTTCTGATCGCCGCCCGAGCAAAACGCCTTCGTTCCGGCGCCGGTCAGCAGAATCACGCCAACGCCGCTGTCTTCGTGCGCGTGATTGAACGCGTCCATCAGCTCAAAAAGGGTACGCGGGCGAAAGGCATTTCGTACTTCAGGTCGGTTGATCGTAATCTTTGCGATCCCTTCGCACTGCTCGTAGATGACATCCTGGTATTCTCGCACCTTTTGCCATTCGACCGGCATGTTCCTCTCTCCGTAAACCAATCCACTGTGTACTTGGCGATTCTCTCGCTATTTAGTAAGGGATAACTGCGTGTTCACTGCCGACCGTCGGGTCAGCCAGTGGCACCGGCTCACTCGAGAAAGCCAACGATGGCCTCGCTAAACGCCGCTGAACGCTCGAGGTGGACGGCGTGGCCGGCCCCCGGCACGATTTCGAGACGAGCCCTCGGAAGCTGCATGGCGAGCTCGCGTCCAATTCCAACGTACTTGAGGTCACGCGCGCCGACGATCAGCAACGTCGGCGCCTCCACTCGTCCGAAGCGGTCGTGCACCGGCGGCATGACTCCCGCGCCAATTCCGCGCAGGCTATTCGCCAACCCAAGCGGATTACTCCGCAGTCGCTGCGCACGCAACCGGGCACGCACCTCGGTTGGCAATTCGCGTTGACTGGCAAATAATGGCACTTGCTCCCAGCGATCGACGAACGCCTGGATACCGTCTGTCTCCAACAATTTCGCTAAGCCTTCGTCACTGTCGCGACGTGCCTGACATTCGTCTGGATCGAGAATTCCCGGCGACGCGCTCTCCAGGATCAGGCTCCGAATTCGCTGGGGGGCAGTCGCCGCGAGGTGTAGAGCCACTCGACCGCCGAGCGAGTAGCCCAGGAGATCGAACCTGGCCTGACCGAGCTGATCCGCCACCGCGAAGAGGTCAGCCACGCAGCGGTCAACCTGATAACGTGCCGGATCGGCGGGCGCATCGGAATCGCCGTGGCCGAGTAGGTCAATGCTCACCACGGTTCGCCGATCTCGCCAATCTGGCAGGAATGGCGACCACGTTGCCGAGGAACCAGTGAACCCATGCAGCGTGAACAGGGCTGGCCCCTCGCCCTGTATCTCTACATTCAGGGAAACGTCGCCCACGTTTAGACAAGTCATCGAACGGCCGTTTGCCCAAGCGCGTCGCCCAGCGCCTCGGCGACCGCTCGCCAGATCAATCGGTGTTGTGTAACGTTCTCGGCGCGATCCGTCTTCAGCTCGACGACCGACAGGCCGCCCTCGGCGACACTCGCCTGGACGGCGGCACGGAAATCTGGCCAACACACCACGTTTTGATATCGTCCCCCGTACATCTCAATCACCGGTCGGAACTCGAGCCCGTGTGGTGTGCCAAACAGTTTTTCGAAGTGCTCGGGATATTCGGCCTGCGGTAGAAAGCTAAAGATGCCGCCGCCGTCGTTGTTGAGGAGTACGATGGTTAGGGACAGATCGTGGCGCTTGGCAGCAAACAGCCCGTTCAAGTCGTGATAAAACGACAAATCGCCGATCACCAGCAGGACCGGCTCGCGACTTCCCGCCGACACCCCCAGGGCACTCGACACGACGCCATCGATACCACTGGCGCCCCGATTGCCCAGAAGCTTGATTCGACGCCCCTTGGCGGCAAAGAAGGTGTCCAAATCTCGAACTGGCATGCTATTGCCTGCAAATATCGTGGCGCCATCCGGCAAAAGCTTGGCCAGCTCGGCGAAAACCTTACCTTCGAAGGGCTCATCGAAGGTCTCGAAAACACGATCGATCGCCCGACGGGTCGACCCATTTATTCGTTCCCATCGTCTGCTCCAGGAAATGTCGCGCGCCGAGACGGTAGGTTTCGCCCCATCACCGGTCGCGGTCGAGCCGTTCGAAGATCTGGTCGGCGACGATTCAGTTGTGCCTTCGACGCTGTTTCGCGCGATACTTTCGACCAGAGCGCAGCAAAACCACACCGGATCGGCATAGATCATCTCGGCAGTTTGTAAGGTTGGGTCGTTCCAGCCGGCGCCGCCGTCCACGACGAGCTGTCGGCTCGTCCGGTGATTCTGCAAGAACTGGAGCAGCGGCTTTGATACCGGCATCGCGCCAAAGCGCAAAACCAGGTCGGGCGCTAGCGCACCAACCACCCGCGAGTCTCGGAGAAAGGCGTCGTAGGCGTCAATGACGAGATCTGACGCGGTTTCGCCGCGCACGAGCGACAGCGGATCCGCGAGTACCGGCCAGCCGAGGCGTTCCGCCAGTGAGATGACCGCGAGGGCAAGCTCGGGCTCGTCCTGAGGACCGACGATGATCAGGCCCTGTCGGGTTTGGGCGAACTCTCTCGAGAAGCGGCACAGATCCGGAGTCTCAATCGTTCGTCGGCCCGAGCTCACAGTCACGTAAGGCTGAGCAGACGATCGTCCAACGGTCACGGCTGGATCGGCTCCGGGGAGAAGATCAGCACTTGGCAACGGCACCAGGGGCTCGCGCAAAGGGACGTTCAGATGAACTGGCCCGGCCGGATCACTCTGGGCCGTGGTAACGGCCCGCGCGGCAGACGTCCGCACGTAGCGGAGCAAATCCTGACTGGCTTCCGGTACCGGTAGTTCGCTAAACCACTTGACTCGGGTTCCGTACAGGTGGATCTGATCGATCGTCTGAGAAGCACCCACGTCACGCAGCTCCGGCGGCCGATCGGCCGTGAGAACCACCAGAGGGACGCGAGCGTAGCGCGCCTCGATCACGGCCGGATAGAAATTGCCGGCCGCGGTGCCGGAAGTACACACGACCGCGACCGCTTGACGAAGCTGTTTGGCAAGGCCCAGGGCGAAGAACGCCGCGGACCGCTCGTCAAGCTGCATCCATAGTCGGATGGAAGGATGCGAGGCGAAAAGCATGGCCAGCGGAGTCGACCGTGAGCCCGGACAAACCACGACGTGGCGGAGGCCCGCGCGACTCAGCTCGTCGACGAACGCGCCCACGACCAAATGGGTGACCTGCTGCATCGACACC
>DATLSK010000049.1:0-24502 GCA_035534155.1 Chloroflexota bacterium
AGACGATCAATAGGCGGCTAGCTCTCGGATTGCCTTTTCGATCTTCGCCGCGTTTGGCAGATAAAGCTCTTCCTGGGTGCTGTTGAACGGCGTCGCCGGGCTGTCAGGCGCGGCCACCCGAACGACCGGGCCATCGAGGGCGTCGAATGCTTCACTGGCGATGATCGCGGCAATCTCACCACCCAGCCCGCCAGTGAGCGAGTCTTCGTGGACGACGATGGCTTTGTGAGTGCGTCTGACCGAATCGAGAATCGCCGTCTTGTCGAGCGGTGATAGTGTTCGTAAGTCAATAACCTCGGCCTCGATCCCGTCGACGGCTGCCGCCTCCGCCGCTTTCAGGCTTTCGTGGAGCATCATGCCATAGGTGATGATGCTGAGATGGCGCCCCGGTCGGACGATCGCCGCTTTGCCGAGGGGAAGTGTATAGTCCTCATCCGGAACCTCGTCTTTGATCAGCCGATAGGTGCGTTTGTGCTCGAGAAAGAGCACCGGGTCGGGGTCGCGGATTGCCGCTTTGAGCAATCCCTTCGCGTCGGCCGGGGTGGCCGGGGCAACGACCTTGAGGCCAGGTACGTGGGCGAAGGTCGCTTCAATTGACTGCGAGTGGTAAAGCCCGCCGTGGATTCCGGCACCATACGGAGTGCGGATAACCAGGGGACAACTCCAGGTGCCGTGCGAGCGATAGCGCATCCGCGCGGCCTCACTGACAATCTGATCCATCGCCGGCCAGATAAAGTCGGCGAACTGAATCTCGGCGATCGGTCGGTGGCCAGCCAGACTGGCCCCGATTGCTACCCCGACAATGGCCGACTCGCTGAGCGGCGCGTCAATGATCCGACTCGGTCCGTAGCGATCGATCAATCCTTCCGTGGTCCGAAACACACCCCCGCGCCGGCCGACGTCCTGGCCAAGAACGATCACCCGCTCGTCGCTGGCCAATTCCTCATCCAGGGCTTCGCGGATCGCTTGCAGAACGTTCTTCACGGTCATCGCGCGCCTCCGACCATCTGACTTCCGTTTTCGGCAAACACGTGCCGGAGTAAGTCGGCGGGTTCTGGGTGAGGAAGGGAGTCTGCGAACTCCACCGCGTCGTCGACCTCGGCCGCGATCTCCGACTGGATCGCCCGACTTGCCGATTCATCGAGTACGCCGAGGGCACGTAGACGGCGCTCGAAGGCCGGGATGGGATCACGCGCCACGGCGGCTTCGACTTCCTCGCGAGGTCGGTAGAGGCGGTCATCGTCATCGCTCGAATGCGGGGTGAAGCGGTAGACTTTGGCTTCGATCAACGTCGGACCATCTCCGGCTAGCGCCCGTGCGCGTGCCTCGCGTACGGCGCGGGCGACCGCGAGAGGATCATTGCCGTCAACGACCACGCCCGGAATGCCGTAGGCGGCGCCGCGACTGGCAACGTCCTCGATTACCATTTCGAGGCGCTGAGGAACCGAGATGGCATACCCGTTGTTTTCGCAGAAGAAGATTACCGGGAGCCGGTGGACCGCGGCAAAGTTCACGCCTTCGTGAAAGTCACCCTTGTTCGAGCCGCCTTCGCCGAAGTACGCCACCGCGACGACCGGCTCACCCGAGAGCTTGGCGCTCAACGCCAGCCCAGCGGCGTGAGGAATCTGGCTCGAGACGACGCTCGATCCCGAGATGATTCGCCAGTCTGGGTGACTGAAGTGCATCGAAAGCTGACGGCCGTTGCTGCTCGGGTCTCCCTCACGCGCGAAGACGCTCAGCATCACCTCGCGTGCAGTCATGCCAATGCCGACCGCGAGGGCCAGGTTCCGATAGTATGGGCAGATCCAATCGCGACCACGTTCTAATCCGAAGGCGCTCCCGACTTCGGCGGCCTCGTGGCCGCGACTCGTAATGACGAAGTGGGCACGTCCTTGCCGACTCAGAGTCCAGGCGCGCAAGTCGAGTGTCCGGCTGAGGAGCATGCGTCGGTAGATCTCCCGCAGCGTGGCGGGATCGAAGTCGCCGGGAATAGTTGCCACGTTAGACAAGCTACTGGTGGAGATCATGGCTACGTTGCCCTCCCTTGCGTGCAATCGATGAATTAGGGTAGCCAAGCGCCGACGAGATCGAGCCAGCGGTCGAGAGAAGGAGGTTGGCGAGGTCGCTAACGCGCTCGTCGGTAACACGAACGATCGGCCCGGAGATGCTGACCCCGGCGATGGCGTCGCCGGTGAAATCGCGGATGACCGTGCCAACACAGCGGAGACCGGCCTGGGTTTCTTCGTCGTCGACGGCCCAACCGTTGACACGGACGAGCGCCAGGTGCGCCTGCAGCGCGGCCAGGTCGATCTCTTCGGTGGTGGGTTCAGTCGTGAAGCGCCGATTCAGCTCGGCGTCGCTCAACGCGGCAAGCAGTGCCTTGCCGGAGCCACTATGTCGGGCGGGTAGGCGTCGACCGATTTGCGAGACCATGCGAAAGGGATTGTCGGTTTCGACCTTGTCGACGAAGACAACATCGACCCCGTCGAGGACGACAAGATGGGCCGTTTCGCCACTTTCCTCGACCAGATTCATCAGATAAGGACGAGCCACTCGACGGACATCCAAGGAATTGCCGACCAGGCTACCGAGCTCAAAGAGCTTCAGCCCCAACCGATAGCGGCCCGTGCCCTCGTCGTGAGCGAGAAGGCCGCGGTGAGTGAGCGAGGCGAGGAGGCGATGGGCGGTGGCCCGGGGAAGCTCGGTGAGGGTGGCGACCTCGGCTACCCCTAACTCCTCGTCGCCGCGTCGAAATGCTTCAAGGATGTCAATTGCTCGATCGAGCGATTGAATCGCGTAGTACGACTGATCGCGTGGCACGTAGGGTGTCTTGATTCCCATGGTCCTTTCGCGTGACGACATCGGTGTCTCATAAGGTGAGATGCCATCTTAGTATCAACGCACCTCATTCTAGAGGTTGGTGCGTCGGCTGTCAAGAGTCGAATGTTGTCTAGGGGATGCTGTCTATGGTACATGACCGATGATGCCTCTATTGACAATGGCGGAGCGACCGTGGTAGCATCCGCGCAATTCTGGTCGCTAGCGTGTGTGACGGTCGGATACGGGCCGTTCCCATCTGGTGACGATCCGTTGGCCGCCATTCCCTTTGGGATCGTTTTCGTCCTCAGTCAGCGGAACTTCAAACCAGGCGTCGAGCACCGGCGACGACGGCTGTGACGTCGCGCCTGCTTGTCCGCTCTCCCGGGGCGGGAAGACTGACTGTCCGACGACCGTGTACCTTGCCACCTAAAACAAAAAGCGAGGAACCATGCCGAGCCGGAAGCGAATTGTCCTCTACGCATGTATCAGTCTGATTCCGTTGATCGCAGCACTTTGGATTGCTGGATTCGATCCAAGCTACGTCTTAGGTAATTACGTAACGACCAGCGACGCCTACGTGACCGGCAACCTTACCCAGGCGAGCGCCCCGGCCAGTGGAGAGGTGACGGATCTTTTGGCGAACGTTGGCGATCCGGTCCACTCGGGGCAAGTGCTCGCCTACCTTGCCGTACCACCACAAAACGCCCGCGAGCTTCCCCTGGTCCCTCAGGTTCGCTCGCCGGGGCCTGGTACGGTTGTGCACCTCTCGGTGCTGGTGGGTCAGATGGTGAACTCGGGGCAGCCAATCGCCACGATTGCCGACTTGCGTCAGCTCTGGGTTATCGCGGCGGTCGATGAGGGCTCGTTTTCGTATGTCCATCTTGGCCAACGCGCTGATGTCACGGTGACCGCGCTAAACGAGACATTTCAGGGGCGAGTCAGTCAGCTTCTTCCCGACCTGCAATCAGTGGGCGCCCGCACCGGCGCGCCATCGGCAAGCGGTGCGAGCGGCGCGCCACGGGCGAGTAATGGGATTCCGGTGCGTATTGACTTCAATTACGGCAACGCGCTGGTGTATCCCGGCATGTCAGCGACGGTTTCGATCTACGTTCACTGAGCGGCACGCCAGGCGCGCATCCGCTCGATCGACTCATCAGGAATGATCGGCTCTCCGAGGTCGGCAGAGTGAACGCCTCGCCCGTGAAAGTCGCTTCCTCCGGTTGGGATGAGGTCGAATTCCCGGGCAATCTTGGAGAGTCCGCGGACCGTCTCCGGTGAGTAGTCGCCGTAGTGGCATTCCATGCCGACCAGGCCGGTCTGGGTAAGTTCGTGGACGAAGCCGGACAAGTCGAAGCCCGACCCGTCACCGGGGTTAATGTATGTTGGGTGAGCCAGAACCGGCATCCCACCGGCATTCTTGATCAGTTGGACGGCTTCGACTGGCGACAGCTTGAAACGCTCCACGTACGCTGGGCCATTACGGTTCAAGTAGAGGTCGAACGCCTCTTTCAGATTCGAAACGTAGCCTTTTTCGACGAGCGCCTGGGCCACGTGTGGACGGCCAATCGAGCCCGTCCCGGCGATCTGGCGCACGCGTTCAAAAGTGAGCGACATGCCAAGCTCGCCGAGCTTGAGGACCATTTGCTGGGCGCGCCAAATCCGCGAATCACGACAGCGCGACAGAACCTCCTGAAAATTCGAGTCTTCGATGTCGACGAAGTAGCCTAGCATATGAACTTCGGCCCTGGGAACGTCGGTGCTGATCTCGACGCCTGGCCACACTTCGAGGGAGGTACCAGCCGCGCGATTGAGCGCGGCCGCGACTCCCTCGGTAGAGTCGTGATCGGTGATCGCGAGTAAGCGAAGGCCATACGCCAGAGCAAGCTCCACGAGCTCGCTCGGCGTCAATAAGCCATCCGACGCCGTCGTGTGGGCGTGTAAGTCAACTTTAGTATTCATTGAATAAAACCTCGACTAACCCATGCACAAACCCAAAACCTGACCGGGAGGCGGCTCCCCATCTCTGACTACTGGCAAATCGCCTCCGCGGCGGTCAATTCCCTTTTCTGACGGACCATTTTCTGGACGACTGCCCTCAGCGGGCGAAGTCGACGGCTCGGGTCTCCCGCAAGACCGTCACCTTGATCTGGCCGGGATATTCCAGGGTTTCTTCGATGCGCTTGACTACGTCGCGGGCCAAGCGAACCGAGCCGAGATCGTCGATCTCCTCCGGTTTGACAATTATGCGTACTTCGCGGCCGGCTTGGATCGCAAACGAGCGTTCCACCCCGGAAAACGAGTTTGCCACGGTTTCCAGCGCTTCGAGACGCCGAATGTAATTCTCGACGGTTTCCCGTCGCGCCCCCGGGCGTGCCCCGGAGATGGCATCTGCTGATTGCACAATGATTGCCTCGATGGACTGTGGCTCGTCCATTTCGCCGTGGTGATTGCCGACTGCAGCGACAATTTTGGGAGACTTACCGTAGCGACGAACGAGCTCGGCCCCCACCAGAGCGTGTGGGCCTTCGACATCGTGACTGAGAGCCTTGCCAATGTCGTGCAGTAAGCCGGCGGCTCGGGCAACGTTGACGTCGGCACCGAGCTCGGCGGCAAGCGCCGCGGACAGGTGTGCAACTTCAATCGAATGGTTCAAGATGTTCTGTCCGTAGCTGGTACGAAACTTCAGTCGGCCCAGTACCTTAATGAGCTCAGGGTGGAGGCCATGAATACCCGCTTTCAGGGCGGCCTGTTCGCCCTCCTCGCGAATCTGATTCTCGACTTCCTGGCGCGCCTTGCCAACCAGTTCTTCGATCCGTGCCGGATGAATCCGCCCGTCGGCGATCAGTTTTTGCAGCGCCACGCGGGCGACTTCTCGGCGAATCGGGTCGAATCCCGAAAGAGTCACCGCGTCCGGGGTATCGTCGATGATCACGTCCACGCCGGTGGCGCTTTCCAGCGCGCGGATGTTTCGACCTTCGCGACCAATGATGCGCCCCTTCATTTCCTCATTCGGTAGAGGTACCACGGTGACGATCGCCTCGGCCACCTGGTCAGCGGCACACCGTTGGATCGCGAGAGTGACAATGGCGCGAGCCTTTCGCTCTCCGTCTTCTTTGGCTTCTTGCTCGATCTCGCGGACCCGACGCGCGGCGTCGGCTCGGACTTCTTGCTCGATCTCGCGCAGTAAGTAGTCGCGCGCTTCCTCTACCGAGAGCTGGGCCACCCGCTCCAGCTCGTGCTGGCGATCCTTTTTCAGCTCTTCGATTTGCACGCGGACAGTTTCGGTTTGGTGCTCCTTGTCGGTCATCGCTCGCTCGCGGCGGTCGAGCGCATCGACCCGTCGATCGAGCATTTCTTCTTTCTGCTGCAGGCGTCGCTCTTGACGGTGCAGCTCGGCTCGGCGATCCCGATTTTCGACCTCGGCCGCGGCCTTGAGTTTCAAAGCTTCGTCGCGGGCTTCCAGCAGGAGCTCACGTTGACGGCTCTTTGCTTCGTCGAGGAGTCGGTCAGCCGACTCTCCGGCTAGTTTCATCTGCTGACGGAAGCGTCGCTCCCGTATTTGATACCCAAGGGCGAAGGTGCCGGCGCCGACGAGGATAAGCGCCAGCGCAAAGACCACGTAGGTCAGCATCCTTCACCTCCTCCAGATTAGTACAAAAGCTTGTTGACTGGATCGGTCTGATCCAGCACAGCATCGCGTGCTCCGGTGGAAAGTGTCCGAGAAGTGGCCCGTGAGACCAATCTTCGGACAATCGATACGCTGGCAACTCGCGCCCGCGTGGCGCATCCCAATCTTCATACGGAAAATGGGCGCCGGAGCGCCCATCTTCCACCTCAGCGTTTTCCAGTTAGAGAGGTCCGGCTAGGGAGCACGCCTGCTGATTAACACTAGCTTCCTTTCATGATATCGATGGCAGTCGAGCGATGTCAAGACTCAGACAAGCGAGGCTCAATGTGCAGTTTTGAGGCAGCAACGTGAAGACGTATACTGTGAGCCAGTATGCGACAATCAAGGCGGTGCAAGGTGAGCGGCTATTTGCTTGGTCCAACGACGAGCCGCCCGCGACGCCAGGGAATCCGTCGCAAAGGAGAACAGTGAATGGAGCGAGCCGACGTCGTGGTCGTTGGCGGGGGACTCATTGGGAGTACGATCGCCTGGCGGTTGCAACAGGCCGGCCGGAAGGTCATCCTGTGCGAACGAGGTGAGCCCGGCGCGGAAGCCTCATCGGCCGCGGTGGGGCTGTTGCTCCCGGAAGCCGGTCGCGAAGCCGGCCCGGAGCTCTTGGCCCTCTGGCAGGCGAGCTTGGATCGCTACCCTGGTTTTGTGGACGAGCTGCGACAAACGACCGGTGTCGCGGTTGAGTTTCGCCAGACGGGTAGTCTGGCCCTGGCGCTGAACGCGGCCGAGTCCGAGGTGCTGAGTCGGCGCTTTCGCGCCCAGGTCGCGGCAAAGATTCCGGCCGAGCTACTCTCCGGAAATGACGTGCGAGCGCTCGAACCCGCGCTCGGCCCAGACGTGCAGGCGGCCCTGCTCTTTCCTCGACATGGGTTGGTCGATAACCAGAGCTTGAGCAAGACCGTTCCGACCGCGGCGGCAAAAGCCGGTGTCCAGGTGCGTGCGCACGAGCCCGTGCTCGGCATCGCGGTGCGAAGTGGACGCGTTGAAGGCGTCGAGACGTACCGGGGGAGAATCGCCGCTGACGTGGTCGTCAACGCGGCCGGAAGCTGGGCCAGTCTGGGCGTACCGATTCAGGGATTCGAGTCTTCGGCAGCGGCGAATGCGGAGGGTGACGTGCCCCTCGTGCGGCCAACCAAGGGCGAAGTCATCGCCCTCTGGACTCGGACTCGGCCGATCGAACGCCTGATCACTGTCTCCGGTGCCTCGATCGTTGCCCGGGCCGACGGTCGGATTATCGTCGGCGGCACGCTGATCGACAATAGCTTTGACAAAGCGGTTACCGTCGGCGGCGTGGCGAGCCTCGTGTCCGCCGCGGTCGGGGCGATACCCGAACTGACCCAGGCGCGCTTTGCCGACGCGTGGACCGGCTTGCGTCCGCGCAGCCGAGACGACCAGCCGATCCTCGGCAGTGGTGAAATTGCCGGCCTCTTCTGGGCAACCGGCCACTTTAAGACCGGCATCCTCTCCACCGTGGCTACCGCGGACGTCGTCACTGCCATGATCGAAGGAAAGCCACATCTGTCGGTCGCCTCGCTGAGCCCGCGAAGGTTTGGCGCCTGAAGTCGCGGGCTCAGCTTCGTCACCCCGCGTCGCGTATCCGGCTCGTGGCAAGCTCGCGAGCCGGCCCAGGCCAGGGCACTGGGGATGCCAGGCGACGCTTTGCCGTCCGCGCGCGGCCCAATTCCCACAGACCGATAGCCAGGGGAGGCAAGAACGTCCAGGGGACGACGATTAAGTGGAAAGCCTCCATTGAGAGCCAATCGCGGGTCCACGGGAAGACAAATTGCCAGAGGGGAGTCGTCAGGGTCGTCGTGAATGTGAATACCACCATTCGGAGCCAAACCCAGGAATCGTCGGTCAGGGCGGCCACGCCGATCAAGAGCGGCAGGTACCAGCCGGCGAAGTGAGTCGCGACGAGAATGGTCGCGAAAATGATCTCGACGACAGCGCGCTCGAGGGGCACGCGTCGTTGCCAAACCAGCCAGACCAGGCCGAGACCGACCAAAGAAAGCACCGCCATTTGGGGAATCGTAAGCCAATCGGTAGCGCTGGGAACGAGCAGCACGATCAAGGCAGGAATCGACGCCAGATAGTTCGCGTTGACCTCACGTAGACGAGCGAGAGTTTCCCAGCCTGCCCAGAAGGGGGCATAGCCGGCGACGAGTACACTGAGCATCACGATGAAGGCGGCAAAAATGGTCGGAACCCGCAGCCTCCAGAAGCTACCGTGCTGGCTGAGCAGCCAAACGAAGAGCAACGGGATCGCGGCGATTGGCAGTGACTTGACCAGCACGGCTGCCGTGAGGCAGGCAACTGCCAGAGTTGGCCAGCGGTGGCGTGCCAGGATCAGTCCGGCGACGACGAACAAGGTCAGCACCGCGTCGTTGTGTCCGTTGCCGGCCAATTCAATCAAGACGAGCGGATTCCAGCCGAAGTACACGACCGCCAACGCGGGGTTGCGACCGGCGCGCTGGGCTGCCCAGGCCAATAGGCCGGCCGTGCCCACGATTGCCAAGGCGGCTAGGCCTTTCAAGGCGAGCACTGCGATGATCACGTTCGGTCCCGCCAACCAGGCGTCGACGATTGAGAGGAATATCCAGATCGGGCCATACGGCGAGGTCGTGTCCGCCCAGGTGCTCCCGTAGGCCACGAATGGATCTCCGGTGATACTCGACGGCGCGGCGGCCAACGGATTCACGTGGTAGAAGAACGCGACGTGTCCCTGGACCGCGTAGTTATAAACGTCAATCGCCGTTACCGGATACATGAAGACGAGGGTGACACTGAAAACCAGAGTGCCAATCAAGGCAAGCGGCAGCGCGCTCTGCCCGTTGGCGGCAATGTCGCGTAGCGCGAGCGCATAAAAGAGGAACAAGCCCAGCAGCCCAACGGTCACGGCGATCGCTGCCACCGACGAGTAGCCGGTGAGCTTGCCCAGGTCGAGCAGATTTTGACCATGGGCAAGGAACGAGAAAGGGCCGGTTACCGCGGCAAGATAGATTGCTTCGGTCAGCAGTCCTACCACGAGGGCAGGCCGAGCGAGATGGTTCATGCTTGATTCTTTTGCAAGGCCCAAAAGGCGCGCGCCCGGGCCGAGCTTGGAACAATTGTTTCGAACTCGTCAAGACGGCGCACCACACCCAGCGGCAGCAGGCGATAGAGATAGGGTGAAAACAGGAAGCACGGGTGCTCTTCGGCAACCTGCAGGCCAGTCGCCGCGGCCGCATTCCGAACCTGCGACGTCGAGTGGACGAAAACCTTACCTCCCCAACGCTGAGATCCCAAGGCAATCGCTGAGCGGGGCGACCAGCGATAGGTATCGAAGACAAAGCGTCCCTGATCTTTGAGCAAAGGTGCGACTGAGCTCATCAAACTCTGGACATCGGCGAAGTGGAAGGCAACGCGCAGGGCGACGACGGCGTCGAACGAGCCCGCGCGAAACGGCAGGGCAAACGCATCGCCAAGGACGGCAGGGGCTCCCACGTTCGGTACGGCTCGCGCCAACATCGCGCCCGAGGCGTCAAGCATGACCACGTCGTAGCCGTGATCGACGAGATAACGGCTGAGTCGTCCGGTTCCACAGCCGAGATCGAGTACGCGCCCGCGCGGTGGCAACAGAGCGACTGCTTCGTGCAGTTCTCGCTCATTAACCCAAACCCCGCTTGGACTACCGAAACGCTGGCGATCGTACGCGGCGACCACCTCCGGCTGACGGTAAAAGGCCCGCTTTTCATCGATAGGCGGGGACGGCGCTTGGCTGGCCGTAGACATCTTCGTACCTCCGAACTAGGACGTCGGGATCGAACGACTGGTTGACCAGGGCCCGCTGGCGAGCCACCATCCCAGCGCGATGCTGGGGATCGTCGAGCAGGCGGAGAATTGCTCGGGCCAGGTCGGCCGGATCCTCCGGGCGGGCGAGCTCGGCTACCTCGCCGGGCTCACCCAGCTCGCGTAACAAGGGTAGGTCACTCGTAACCAGTGGAACTCCACTGGCAAGTGCCTCGAGTACCAGGCCGGGATACGCGGCCTGACCGATTGTGAATCGATACGGAAGGACGAACGCCGTACTGTGACGCAACACTGCTCCCACGGGCACCCGTCCAATGACTTGAATGCGGTCGCTGGCCCCGCTCGCTTCGATTGCCTGGGCAATCGGAGTGGCCGGCCCTAAGCCGCTCCAGGCGATGAGCAGCCGTGCGTTCGGGTGGTCTTCCAGAACGCGCGGGAAGGCGCGGATCAACACGTCAACCCCTTTGACGTGGTTGAAGTGGCCGATGTAGCTGAGGACCGGCCCGTCCTCGGACCAGTCGACCCCGTCGACCTCGTAGTCGGTGTCCTCGCGGATGCGCTGTAGGTCGATCAGGTTGGGAATGACCCGAATTCGCTCGGCGGGGGCGCCCAGACCCTGAAGCTCGTCGGCCTGGAGCTGACTGGCGACGACGTACTGCGCGGCACTGAATCGCGACAGTCGAGCGGTGAGGTGGTTGTTGATGGCGACCCAAGGCAGGTAGAAGTTGGGCGCCTGGCGGACCGGCAGACGGCGATAGTCGGAGCCAGCCAGAAGATGGGCCTCGAAACCGACGACAATTGGGCGGTTTAACATCGCCTGGACGAGGTCGCCGACGAAGCTAAACGCCGGGGTTGGCAAATTCAAATGGACGACGTCGGCGTCCTGTGCGTCGTGCTGGAGGCGCTTGATGATTTTGCCGATGCGGGCGAGCTTAGCCGGGAGTAGACCCGCGTGGGCTTCGGGACCGTAGACGCGGTCCGAGTCAAGTAGGCGTGCCTCGGCAAAGGCCGTCACCAGGCGCACCTGGTGGCCTCGATCACGCAAGGCATGCGCCAATCCAATCAGCGAATTGATCTGCCCACTGAGTAATCGCGGATGAATCGAGACTAAACACACTCGCACGGTCTCTCCTTTATTATTCTGGCGGCTGCCAAGGTCGGTACGTCGCGTTCACGATCACGCCTGGTCATGCCGCGGCGAACGATCAACGACAACCAACGCCACCTTGAGTCGTTCACTCAGGGCGGCCTGCCGCTTGAGATAGATTTGTCCCGCCAAGAAAACGACGAGACCGATTGCAACCCAGAGCCAATAGATGAGCGCTCGGGTGCCGAGCGCTACCATCATTCCGGTGCCGAGGTCCGCTCCCCGAGCGACGACCAGGCCAATCAGCGATGCTTCGGTTGCGCCGAGTCCGCCCGGTGAGAAAGTGATGCCCCCGACGAGACCGGAGGTGCCGATCATGAAGATGGCAAGCGAGAATGGAACTTGCACTCCGACGAGCGCCGCCAGCTTCCAAAGTACCACGCTATCCCCTACTCGCCCAAGGGTAACGAAGGCGATGGCCATGACCAGCGTGGCCGGATCGCTCATCCGTGCGCCGCCGGCGCGCAACTGGCCAGTGAGGGCGAGGAAACGCGCGACCGCGGGTATCCGTTCCCCCAGCTTGAAAATCCGCTGGCGGAGCACGGCACTCGTTAAGATGCTCTCCAGCGGTCCGCCGAGGCGGTGAAAGCCATACCGATAGATTCCCACCAGTAGAATCGCCCCAATCCCTAAGACGACCAACGCGACGGTTCGCTGACCAGCGATGACCGATGACCAGCTGAGGACGCTTCCAACGACCGCGAGCGAGGCAAACGCCACGACATCACTGAGGCGCTCGACGATGACCGCGGGCAGAAAGCGAACGGCCGGTTGCTCTGACCAGCGCTCGATGAGCTTGAGCTTGTACAGTTCGGCCACCCGTCCTGGGGTTGGCGAGAATGCGAAGCCCACGACCTGGCTGTAGATGCTCTCCGTTAAGCGGATGCTGGGTGCGAGGCGACGAACCAGAAAATGCCAACGGAGCACGCGCAATCCATAGCTCAACATCGTGAATGGGAGGAGTGACAGAAGAAGCCACGGCGTCAAAATGCCATTTTGAATGGCGAGTGTCATCGCGACCTTGATCGAATTCAGACCAACGATGGCCACGACTGCCCCGATCACCGCGATCGTGACTGTCAACACCACGTTTGGTCGAAAGATCCGCCTGAGTCTCGCCTTCACAGTTCCCCCATATCGTCGAACGAACCTCTCGCTCGTGGCTTACTTATATAGACTACGGTAGTGACCTAAGAAGAAACTTAGGCGAACCTGAGATGAGCCTGAGAAATCTGAGACTATTCTCAGGAAACCAGCACGAGCGGAGCGGGGTCGAGTGCGGCGAGTGCCACGGTAAACGTGGTTCCTTTGTCGAGGACGCTCGCGACGCCGATCTCGCTTTCGTGCTCGCTGGCGATCCAGCGGGCAATTGCGAGGCCAAGACCGGTGCCGTCTTCCGAGCGAGAATGGGGCGAGCGGTAGAAGCGCTCGAAAATATGGGGGAGATCTTCCGCGGTAATTCCTCGTCCGGTATCGCTGACTTCGATGCGATGGACCCCCGCCGTAGTGGAGGCGATCAGCCGAACGATGCCACCCGGTTGGTTATAGCGGACGGCGTTGTCGAGCAGGATCGAGAGCATCTCTTCGAGGCGATCGGCGTTCGCCCGGACCCGTGCGCCGGGCTCGAGACGATTGAGCACTAATTGAATCGTGACATCGGTTGGGCGGGCGAGGGCCTGAACCTGGTGGAAGCAGCGTTCGATGATCGGGCGCAGCTCAATCGGCTCACGCTCGAGGTGACGACCTGCGTCGGCCCGGGCGAGCGCGAGCAGACCATTCGTAAGGCGCGCCATCCGTGCCGCTTCACTCGCGACATCGTCAAGGGCCTCGGCACGCTCACCTGATGGCAGACCGGGATTACGGCGTAGGAAGTCGACGTTCCCCTGGATCGTTGTGAGCGGCGTGCGCAGTTCGTGAGAGGCGTCGGCGACGAAACGCTGTTGGGCGAGAAAAACTGCCTCGAGACGATCGAGCATCTCATTAAACGTCGTTGCCAGTCGCCCAATCTCATCCTTGACGTCCGTCACCTCGAGTCTCTGGTCCAGACGTCGCGCCAAGCCAATGGCCTCGGCGGCCTTGCTGATTCGGCCGAGTGGTCGAAGGGTCGCGTGCGCTAAGAGCCAGCCGCCGATGGCCGCACCGACGAGGACCAGAATGCTGCTCAGCAGCAGCCACGATCGGAGTTGACGAAGGGCGCCGTCGATGTCGGCGAGATTGCGGCCGACCTGGACGAAGCCGACGAGGCGGCCGTTGATGAAAATGGCAGTCGTGTAAAGACGAATCTCCTGGCCATCCTGGGAGACGGTTTCGAAAACGGGTAAGCCATCCTTGGCGTTGACGAGAAGATCGGCCGAAATTGGAAGGTCGCTGCCTTGAAGAGTGTTCGAGCGAAAAATGACGCTCCCAGCCGTATCTCGAACCTCGGTGTAAAGCGAAGGAGTGCGGAATTCACTTTGCGGAACACGAATATTCGTTGGGATTGATAGCTTGCCGTTGAACATGCGTACGCTAAACGCCGTGTCCCGGGCTTTGCTCTCGATGGACGCGTCAACGTCGGAGTGAAGTTGCCCACTCACCAGGGTGTAAACGAGCACCCCGAAAAGTGCCAGGGCAACGGCGAGGACTCCACAGAACCAGAGCGTCAATCGAGTGCGTAGGGACACGTTATCCTGCGTCCCGGAGCACGTAGCCCGCGCCGCGCACCGTCTGGATCAGACGCGACCGTCCGCCTTCTTCCAGCTTATTTCGCAGGTAACCAACGTAGACTTCCAGGACGTTGGCGTCGCCCTCGAAATCATAACCCCAAACTTGTTCGAGAATCACATCCCGAGTGAGGACTTGGCGCGGATGACGGAGAAAAAGTGCCAGGAGCTCGAACTCTTTCGTCGTCAGGTCAATCTTGAGATCACCGCGCTGGGCCTCACGCCGTGCCGTATCGAGTTGCAAGTCGCCAAACGACAGGGCCGGACCAACCGAGCGGTCGCGACGTCGCAGGAGCGCGCGAACCCGTGCGGTCAATTCCTCGAGGGCAAATGGCTTGACCAAATAATCGTCGGCGCCGGCGTCGAGCCCGGCCACCCGATCGGGAACTTCGTCACGAGCCGTAAGCATGAGGATTGGCACGTCCCCACCGGCCCGAATTCGTCGGCAAACTTCGAAACCGTCGAGGCCGGCCATCATCACGTCGAGAACGACCAGATCCGGCGGCCGGTCTCGGGCGGTGAGTAGCCCTTTGTTTCCGTCGTAAGCGAGGTCGACTTCGTAACCCTCGTAGGCAAAAGCCCGACGGAGCAGGGCGGTAATCTTCCGATCGTCGTCGATCACGAGAATGCGCGCGGGCACCAATTATCCTCTGTCCAACGATCTCGTGGAACCTGGGAAATGGCTCGGCCGTGCACCTCGGCCGAACGTCAAGTTGTGCCTCGGACTCACCTTGGATCATCCTTCACTGTACCATAAATGATCGACTCCGGAGCACCGCTCGTTCAGTGTTCAGTGCGACCGCCCAAACGTTCCGACGAGCTGGGCTTGGCTGATAATGTGCCCTGCCATTGCCGAGCGAACTTCCGCCGCCGTTGCCCCCGGGGTCAGGTCGAGTGGCGAATCGAGAGCGTACATTGAGAAGTGGTAGTGGTGCGCCGGGCCAGAGGGGGGGCACGGGCCGCCGTAGCCGGCGCGCCGAAAATCGTTGCGTCCCTGACGCGCCCCGTTGTCGAGGATCGCCTGACGCGGCACCCCGGCCGGTAGCTCGGGGGGACTGGGCGGCAGGTTGAACAAAACCCAATGGATGAAAGTGCCGCGCGGAGCATCCGGATCTTCGACGATCAATGCCAGGCTCTTCACGCCATTCGGGAGACGGCTCCATTCGAGCGGCGGTGATTGGTCGGCGCCGTCGCAGGTGTATTGGCGGGGAATCGCTGCCCCGTTCGCAAAGGCTGAGCTCTGGAGTACGAATGACACGCTTGCCTCCGTGTTTGCGCGGCTCGGCGCGGAAACTGGCTGGCAGCCTCCGACGAGTGCCAGCAACAGCAATCCCCAGACCGTTCCCAAACGGTGTCCGAGTACTGAACGAGAATCACCGCGTCCGGGGGCGCGGCTGGCTATTCGATTACTGTAGCACGAATCCAACGGAATCGTGATGCGCATACTTTGATTATAATTATAGGCATACAAAGGAGTAAACTAGCGGTGAGTAAACCAGTTCAGCATTCATTCGTTTGTTCGTGTGGTCATGCTTTCGAGGCGCCAATCTTCAAGTCGGCGAATGTGACCATCCAGCCGGATCTCAAAGCGCAAATTCTTGCCGGACGGTTCAATTGGGTGCGCTGTCCGGCGTGTCAGATCGAACTTGATGCCGACGTTCCATTTCTTTATCACGATATGGATGCCGATCTAATGGTTTGGGTCTATCCTCCACGCCTGGCGAGCCAAGCGGCGGCGATTCGCGACAAGGTGCGCCGCTCGCACGCGATCGTCGGAACCGTGCTGCCGCTACCGGGGGCAACGGAGGCTTGCGATGTGGTGTTCGGTGTCGACGAGTTGCAACGGTTGTTTGGCGACGACTCCGAGTCTTGACTCCGCCGACGTTATAGAGCACCATTAACAGGCGATTCCAGACGCACGGAGGGAAACACCATGGCCCAGGTTTGGCACCAGACGCTCGAGGCCCAGTGGGCTGCCCAGCGGACGAAATCGGCCGCGCTCGCCGAACGCGCTCGGCGAGTCTTCCCCTCCGGAGTGACTCACGATAATCGCTTTCTGGAGCCGTTTCCCATCTACGTCAGCCACGCCAAGGGCTCGCGCAAGTGGGACGTCGATGGTAACGAATACATTGATTACTGGATGGGACACGGGGCGCTGTTGCTTGGCCACAATTATCCGGACGTCCTCCAGGCCAGTGCCGAGCAGGTTGGCAAAGGAACCCATTACGGCGCCTGCCACGAGCTCGAAGTCGCCTGGGGTGAGCTGGTTCAGCAAATCGTTCCCTCGGCCGAGCGCGTGAAGTTTTTGAGCTCGGGCACCGAGGCCACCATGATGGCGCTTCGTCTGGCGCGTGCCTTTACCGGCAAAGACAAAATCGTCAAGATTCAAGGCCATTTTCACGGTTGGCACGACTACGCCGCCATATCAATGGAGCCCCCGTATGACGAGCCGATCTCGCGGGGTATCCCGAAGGCGGTCCAAGGGACTATCCTCTCGGTTCCGTTCAAGGACATTGGTGCGCTCACCGCGACTCTCAATGCCGACTCGGACGTCGCCGGGGTGATTTTGCTCGCTGGCGGGGCGGGCACGGAATATCTTCGCGAGGTACGCGAGCTGACTCGGCAGCGCGGAATTGTGCTCATCTTCGACGAGGTCGTCACTGGCTTTCGCTACGCGGCTGGCGGTTGTCAGGAATACTACGGCGTGACTCCCGATCTGACGACCCTGGCGAAGATCCTGGCGGGAGGTCTGCCCGGGGGAGCGATTGCCGGACGTGCGGAGATTCTATCTCTGTTTGAGATTCGGAACGACCCGCAATGGCAGCGATTCGGACGCATTCGCCACCCTGGCACCTTCAACGCGAATCCCGTTTCGGCCGCCGCCGGCATTGCATGCTTGAATGTTGTCCGCAGTGGCGAGCCCCAAAAGCGGGCAATTGCTACTGCAAAGCGGCTCCAGGGTTCGTTTCAGACGATCCTGGATCGCTATGGTGTCGAGGGGAGAATGAGCCTGGATGCGTCGCTTCTCGCTTTGCAGCTCCGCGGCGGAAAAGTGCCGGATCGCGAGCTGACGCGGCGATTACGCATCGCCTGGCAGGTTGGCGGAGTCGACTTTGACGGCACGTCGCTGAAAGTATCGGCGGTGCACGACGAGGCCGACGTTCAACAAACGATCGCCGCCTTCGATGGGGCGATCGGGCTCTTGCGGGAGGATGGTGCCTTGTAGTCGGAAGGTGTCGACAAGAGCGCGGCGGAGACGGCTCCCTTCCCGCGACGAGCTCGTCCCGACCAATCGGCGTCGGGCGTACGGAGTAGCCGGAGATGGCGCTCCCGGGGTCAGTGTCAGTTAGACGGAGGTTTCACGATGGCGGTTAAAGTTCTCCCTCTTGCCAAACCGGTGATGCTCGACATGTTCGATCGGATGGTCACCATCCGGTTTTTCGAAGAGCGCGTCATCGATCTTTTCCGAGAAGGAGTCATTCGCGGTTCGACTCATACGTATATCGGCATGGAAGCTGACGCCGTGGGTGCTTGCACCGCGTTGCGCTCCGACGATTACATTACCTCGACCCACCGCGGTCACGGTCATTGCATCGCCAAGGGAGGCGACGTACGCCTCATGATGGCGGAGTTATTGGGCAAGGCGACCGGTTACTGCAAGGGCAAAGGCGGCTCGATGCACATTGCAGATCTGGACGTCGGCATCCTTGGCGCAAACGGAATTGTTGGCGGCGGTATGGGCATCGCCACCGGGGCCGGGCTTTCCTCGAAGATGCGCGGTTCGGGCCAGGTCGCCGTCTGCTTCTTTGGCGACGGTGGCATCAATCAAGGCGCGTTCCACGAGAATGCGAACATCGCGTCGATCTGGAAGCTGCCGGTGATCTTCTTCTGCGAAAACAATCAATACGCCATGTCAATGTCGTCGAAGCGGGCGAACTCGGTCGAAGACCTCTCGGTTCGCGCGGTTTCCTATAATATGCCGGGTGTTACCGTCGATGGAATGGACGTGCTCGCCGTGGAAGCGGCGATAAACCAGGCGGTCGAGCGAGCGCGGGCGGGCGAAGGTCCGTCGCTGATCGTCGCGACCACCTACCGGTTCGAAGGCCACAACATCGGCGACACCCAGCCGTATCGTACACAAGAAGAAGTCGACGAGTGGCGCAAGCGCGACTCGATCGAGCGTTTTCGTCAGTACTTGATCAAAGAAGGAGTCGCGACGGCAGCCGAAACCGAGGCGATCGAAAAGAAGGTTCGCCAACGGATCGATGAAGCGGAGCAATTCGCGCGTGAAAGTCCAGAGCCAGAGCTGTCGTCGGTGGAGGAAGACGTTTATGCCTGAGGCAACCCTGATGTCGACGGCGAACCTGCCGGCGACGCGCCAGATCACCTACGTCATGGCGTTAAACGAGGCACTGCGCGAAGAGATGCGGCGCGATCCCTCCGTATTCGTCATGGGCGAAGACGTGGCGATTTGGGGAAATAAGGGCGGCGTTTACGGCGTCACCCAGGGCCTCTATGAGGAGTTTGGCGCCGAGCGCGTGCGCGACACGCCAATCTCGGAAGAAGGGATCGTCGGCACGGCGGTCGGCGCCGCGGTCACTGGAATGCGGCCGGTCGCTGAGATCATGTACGCTGACTTCATGGCGCTGGCCATGGATCCGCTCGTGAATCAGGGTGCCAAGCTGCGCTACATGTTCGGCGGCAAGGCCCGGGTGCCGGTCGTCATCCGGACCCAGGAGGGAGCCGGACGCGGCATCGCGGCCCAGCATTCCCAGAGCCTCGAAGCCTGGTTTGCGCATATCCCGGGGATCAAGGTGTGCGTGCCATCACAGCCTGCCGATGCGAAGGGATTGCTCAAGACCGCGATTCGCGACGATAACCCGGTGATGTTCCTCGAGCACAAGATGCTTTACGCGACAAAAGGGCCGGTCCCGGAAGGTGAGTATACGATCCCGTTCGGGGTAGCCGACGTTAAGCGCGAAGGCAAAGACGTCACCTTTATCGGTATTCACACCATGGTCAATCGCGGCCTGACCGCGGCCGCGAAACTGGCAGCCGAGGGGATTAGCGTCGAAGTGATCGATCCGCGTACTCTGGTTCCGTTTGACATCGAGACGATCGTCAACTCGGTGAAGAAAACCGGCCGGGTGGTGATTGCCCACGAGGCGTATTCGCGCGGGGGTATCGCTGGCGAGATTGCCATGCAAATCATGGAAAACGCCTTTGATTACCTCGATGCGCCGATCGTCCGGGTCGCCGGACGAAACGTGCCAGTTCCCTACAACCTGCGCCTCGAGCGCGCGGCGGTTCCCCAGGATGAAGATGTGATCAACGCCTTGCGGAACATCGTGCCGAGGTAATCGCAGACTCCACCGCGGAGAACGAACAGGACAGAGCAGAGGCCAGATTCCGGCCGTTGCTCTGTCCTTTTTCACTTGTGCTGAAAGGTTCGCCGACCAGGGACGACACGAATCCGAAACGTCTAGATACATCTGCACTCCAGGCCAGGATTGGCATCATTCAAAGGGGATGATTTACGGTATACTGCACGTACCGAGTGGGTGGGGAGGCAGCGTGCCGCGCAACAAAGGGCGACCGGGGGATCCGGACCGCCGGGAAGCTCTGGAAAGTCTGCTCGACCTCGCGTACGACGCGAGCTCCTACTTGCGACAGAATAAGCAACCAGCGGTCCGCGTTTCCGCGGCGATTCTCATCGCGGCGTCACTTGCCGCGTGTGGTCAATCGCCGTCCGCGGCGGCTCCGCCTCCCGCCGCGGTTGTCCAGCCGCTTAGCCAGGAGGTTCGGGTTGGATTACCGACCACGCCCGGGACGTATCCCCTCATTCAAGGATCGCTGAATCGAGATCAGCAAGGGGTTTATCACTTCGCCTGGCGGAATCCGAGCGATCCAACAAACGTTCGCCACGACGCGAGTGTCAGCCTCGTCCGTCTCGCCCAAACGACGAATGGCGACGCGCTCGAAGTACTCGCTCAAGGCGATCCCATTCTCCACCTGGGCCAGAACACATCGGTCCCGATCGTCGACAACGCCAACTATGTCAGCTCTGGCTACAGGCGCTCGTACCCGGTTTGGTACCCGTTCTATGCCAATCACGACGCCAGTCCGCGCTATTACGATCTTCCTTCACGAACGATTCCGGACAGTGGCTCGATCCAGGGCTCAAAAGTATCGAGTGCGCCGGCCGCGCCGGCCGCGCGCGTCGTTGGGCCGGCGCGCGCGGTAAGTGGGCGAGCCGGTGGGACCGGCAGCGGCGTGGCCGCGTCAAACAAGAGCGGCGCCGGAATCAGCGCGGAGAGTCACGCTGTTGGCGTTTCGGCGTCGAAAGCGAGTGGATTTTCGGCTGGCCACGCCAGCGCGAGCTCGGCGGGAGGAGCGAGCAGCAGTTGAGCTACCCCACTCAACGCGCGACCGCTGAGTGTCGATCGCTCGCGAAGCTCGTGCAAGCCACCGGCCTTCTTTCGCCAGACGTGAAGCGGCAATGGCTGCGCATTCTCCCCTACCTCAACGCGGCGGATCGAGACCGCCTGCGTCAGATCCTGGTGACGGGCTCGGCGTCCGCGGAATCTCCGACCGACCGGGCGATTCTTGATGATCACCGGTGAGACGTCGGTTCAGCATCTCGCCCGTGCCCTGATCCTTTGGCAGAACGCCGCCGGTCCCTACTGGCCGTTCGTGAACGCTGCTCCGTTTGTCAGTGGACACGTAGCAGGTCCGCTGCTCGAAGGCCGGCCCTGGGTGCCCCGGTGGCTGAGCGAAGCGGTGGATTCGTTTCCACCGCTTCGCGGGACGCCCGGGGGGATTGGCGTGCAGGAAGGGGTACAGCCGGGTGAATGTAGGGACGAGGCACGCCCCGCGCCTACTGGGCCATTAGCTGGGCCATTTACGAGCGCCGCCGATCCTGACTGCTCATCGTCCGCCGTCTGTTCCGCATTCAACGGAGAAAGAGCCGCGTTCTTCGTGGACGTTTCCCCGACCCGGGTGCTGCCGGCCGCGCCGTGGCTCAATCGACGTGGCTTCGTCGTCGTGCCCGTGATTCAGCGCTGGTCGGTGGCGCCGGCCGTTCTTCGTTCGGAACGTCTGCTGGCTCAGCTCGTCGGCTATGCCACGCGTGTCGAGCGCCCGGTTGGTGAGCGAGGCGTGATTTTCATCCTCGACGGCGACCGGGCGGGCCGATCCTCCGTCACGGCCTCACCCCGACGGTTCGATAACCGCTACGAGTATCCTCCCTGCCGCTTTCCTGCTCCGGATTTTCTGGTGACCCAGGGCATTCGTGACGTCTGCTGGCTCTTCATTGGCTCCTTTGCCGACGATTTGAAGCCCTATCGCGAGGCATTGGCCCGCCAGGGAATTCGGAGTGTCGAGCAGGCAATATGCGTGGACTGATCACCGATCCTTCTCGGATCTCGGACGCCCTCTATCGCGACTTCGTCCAACAGGCCCAGCTCACCGGCTGGCTGACCGACCATCTGGTGCGCGGAGAGCCGTATCTGGCCTTGAACGCCGTGGTTCTCGAAGCTGACGAGAACTGTCTGCTGGCCGGGCTGACGGAGACCTTTGCCGTGATCTTCGATCGGGCGGCGCGCGCGGTCATGGGGAATGTGTCGACGCTGGTCGAGCTCGGATTTCCTTGGCCAGCCGCCGAGCTGCTGAGCGCGGAGACGCCCCGTTTGCCAATTCTCGGCCGGTTCGATTTTGTTCAGGATCGCCTCGGTCACTGGTGGCTGCTCGAGTATAATGCCGACACACCGTCAGGCCTTCGGGAAGCCGTCGCGGTCGAGGCATGCGTCCAGAGTGCCTTGCCGGAAGCGCGTGAGCTAGGTCGGCCGACCGGTCGGTTGGGAGAATTGCTGGTGACTGCATTTGGACGGGCGACCGAAGGACTCGCTCGGTCACACGCACTTGGGATTGTCGTCGACGCGGCTGAGCTCGAGGATCTCGCTCAAATGGCGTTTACGGCCTGCCTGATTGCCGACACGCTGGGGAAGCAGGGAGTAGCTACGGTGCTGGGCGACGTCGACAATCTCGTCGCGACACGCCAGGGGCTTTCGCTCGTGGGAAGGCCGATCGAGGCACTCTACCGGTACGTGGCATTCGAATCCGCTTTCGGCACACCGCTGTTCGCGGCAATCTACGAAGCGGTCGCCGACGGACGGCTCCGCTTGCTCAATGGATTGTTTGGTCTGCTGTTGCAGAACAAGGGCCTGCTCGCATGGGTCTGGCGGCATCGGACAGACGCAATCTATTCCGCGGCGGAGCGCGCGGCGATCGAACGTCACCTCGCGCCGACCTGGCCGATCGACGCGTACCCGGAGCAGGCGGATCGATCATCGCTCGTGGCGAAACAGGTTTTTGGTCGGGAAGGCGAAGAGGTTTTCTTCGGCGAAGACTTGAATGCCGAGGCGTGGGACGAAGTACGACGGCGGCGAAGCTATGTCGCGCAAAGGCGCGTGGACGTTGGGGAGCTGACAGCGGTGATCCCAACCTGGGGTGGGGCCGAAAGGCGCGTTGGGCGGGTGACGGTTGGCGGCTACGTCGTGGCTGGGAAGTGGGCTGGCTATTACACCCGCTTCGGCGACAAGATCATTACCAATCGGGCCAAGTGGCTAGCGACGTTCGTGGAGGAGGAAGGGAGACATGGCGAATCATCCCTCGGAAAACGGTCATACTGAAACGTTCGACGAGGTTGACCACCTGGCGCAGCTCAGCATGCTGCTGCCGGGCGACGTTGTCGAAATGTGGGATGCCGGGAGCTTTATCGCGAAGACGATCTTCCTGTGTCAGGAAGTGGTCGAAGGGCGCACTGCCAGTTGGCGCTGGACCTTTCTCAACGATGGCAGTCTGATCGAGACTTCGCCGGATGGGTACTTCTGGTATCGCGAGCACCGGATCTGCAAGCAAGGTACGGATCTCTACGAAGAGCTCGTCGCGCAGGATGGGGCGCTGGTGCGCTTCGAAGAGCGGGTGCGGAGTGGGGTGTCCGGGCGACGGCCGGTTCGGGTGACGATCGACGGTAGCGACTATCGAATCGCAAGCACCGGCACGGTGTCGGTGCAGCGACTGGGGGACGACGTCGACTTGATTCCCTGGGCTTCCTTGAGTAAGAAAGCCGACGACAACGTGTACTTCGGTTTCGTCGACGCGGCCGACGAGTCGAAGGTCGGACTCGGCCTCTGGACAGTCCACCTGTCATTGTCATTCGGTCGCGAGCTAGTCGCGACTGACGTGACCGAGGTGTATCTGAAGCACGAGAATAAGTGACGAGAGACGGAAGCCAGGAGCGCAGAGGGTAGCAGTCGGTGACGAATCGAGGGTGCTTGGCATGAGCAAACTCGGAGATGAACGGCTGTCGTAACCGATCGCAACCCGGAGGCGATGGTGTCCATCGAACAAGCGCGGCAGGTTGGCGAGCTGGCCTGGAAAGTCGCGACGGGCGATCAGGAAACTCGTTGGCGTCTGTACGAACAGCGGGGGTTGGCGTTAGACTCAACAGTGAGCTGAGATTTTCTCGAGTTCTGAATTGGTGAAGGTTCGGGGAATTGTGAAGTCGGTGGTTGGTCGTTAGGAGAGTCCCTGATTGTTTCCCAACGTTTCGCCAGGGCAGTTCTTGCAAAAGAAGCGGAGTACAACGTGGAATTTCTCGAAGATCAAGACACCGGCATCGTGATCGTATCTTTGCGGCCGGGTGATCTACTTTTGGAGAGCATCGCTGAGATTGCCCGTCGGTTGGAGATCCATTCCGGGGTTGTCATGAGCGGTATTGGCAGCCTAACCAGGGCCCGGATTCACACTGTTTCCAGCAACCAATACCCACCGAATAACGAATTTATCGACCTGGCGGGACCGCTCGAAGTCGTTCAGTTCGGTGGAGTGATCGCGAGTTACGAGCCGCATATTCACATTTCACTTTGGGATCACGACAAGCGTTTTCACGGTGGACACCTCGAAGAGGGGTGCGAGATCCTCGCCCTGTCCGAATTTTCGATCCATCGACTGGGTCGGCTGCGCCTCGGCCGGCACGCGATTGACCCGAGCGGGGTGATGTTCCTCGGGGGTGAGTGAAGACGCAGACGTTGGGGTCGACGAGCTTCGGTGGGAGGACGTCCTCACCCCTTGGTTGGGAGGAGCTCGGCCTGGGTTCCCTCGGCGAGCTTTCGGCCTTCTTTGAGGACGATAATCCGATCGGGCCGTTGCAACACCGTTCGCCGGTGGGACACCGCGAGGCACGTAACGCCGGGATCGGCGAGGAGGCGCTCCCAAATGGTGCGTTCGGTTTCGACGTCGAGCGCCGCGAACGGGATGTACCGCTCGAAGGTCATCCCGTCCCGGCGCTGGACTCACGTCGCG
>DATLSK010000050.1:0-10852 GCA_035534155.1 Chloroflexota bacterium
GTCGAAGGATTTCTTCGGCTACCGCGCGTCAAAGCAATGATACGGTATGCCTTCGTTGATGTCAAGCTATCAGCGTTGCCTGGTTGCTTCCTGCCAATCTGGACAAGCCATGAACCTTGCAATCCTCCCCTGAAATCGCTCTGGCACGTGGTATAATCACGCCAGAGGCATTTGAGCGGCAGTACGATGGTGATTGGCGCGATGACCTTTAACTGAACGAAATTGAACCGATGGCTGGTCTCCTTCGCCTCGCTTGGTGGATGATCAGACAGTCGATTTTGGCTGCAACGGTTCCTTCCTCACTTTGTGCCTTCCTGGATGCCCCCTTCTCTTTACTTCGCTCCCGCTCCCCTTTCCACTACGGACGATCCGGCTGGCCATACCTTTTCCTTCCTGGGTCCGGTGAGCGCCAACGATCCCATCGTGCTCAAGAGAGTCTCGGCCGCTTGCGCTCCAATCGCCAAGGGCGTCGGTTGAAGATCGCAGTCCCGGTATCGGGGTCCGAACTGGGCAATGGGAGGCGGTGTGATGCAGGAGCAGGGATTGCTCGAGGTGTTAGAAGCAACCCGGCACCTTGATTGTCCGAATCAGAGCTTTGGCCAGATTGCGCACGGTATTCGCGAAGCAATACAGGCTTCCGCGTGCTGGTGCCTCGCGTACGACCAACAAAAAGAGGAGATCATTGCCGCGTCGCCGCCAGCCGAGGATCGAACCATTCGTGGGAAAACCTCAGGCAGAGCCGCTGACCTTCACCCATTGCCACGCGTCGCCGATCAGCTCGCTCTGGCGCGTCGGCCCCACCGTGGTTTGACGGACTCGGTAAAAATGACGTGGCCACCATCGTCCGAAGCAGGACGACTGTTCGCGACCGTCGGCGAACACGAGAATCACGAAGTGGCGGTTATCGCCGTACGTACGGCAAATCGGCCATTCACCACCTGGGAGCGCGGCTTATTCGCGACGCTTACCCAGCTCGTGACGTCTGCACTAACGGCACACCGGTTGCTCGCCGAGCAGCACGAAGCCCGCCAGATCGCCGACGACGTAGCTTCGATCGTTGGCCACGAACTGCGGACGCCGTTGGCCGGAGCGCTGGGCTATCTCCAACTGGCCGCGCGGCGATTGGCCGCCAACGACGCCGACGCCGCGAGCAAGGCGGTGAACTCGGCGCTCCAGCTCTCCCGGGCTCTCGAGCGTCTGCTCGAAGATCTCCTGGAATCGAGTCGAATCAATCGTAACCACGTCATGCTTAACCCGGTGGCGTTCGATCTCGTGGAGCTCATCGACAACCTGACCAATGGCGCGCGCATGTCCTCTCCCGACCACGGGATAACCCTGAAGGTTCCCCAATCCTTGATTGCCTATGGCGATGCGTTGCGCCTCCGCCGCGTTTTCGAAAATCTCTTGTCAAACGCGGTAAAGTTCTCGCCACCCGGCACGAATATCCGTATCGACGTCCAGACGACGAAGGAAGGGGCCTTGATCGTCGTCGCGGACGAGGGCCCCGGCATCGCCGCGGAACATCTCAATCGGGTCTTCGATCGGTTTTACCAGGTCGGTGATCCCAGTCGTCAGACCGGCGGCCTGGGGTTGGGTCTTGCGCTGGCCCAACAGATCGTCCGGGCGCACGGGGGAAAGATCTGGTGCACGTCGGAAGTTGGCCAGGGGAGCAGTTTTCACGTGACCATACCGCTCGGCCCCGGCCCGAAGGGCCCGTGCGAGCCCTATTCGCCGCCCGTATAAGCCCGAGCGTCGATCACCGCTTCGATCAGTGTCACACCGCCGCGTTCGAGGGCTCGCTCAAGTGCACCACGTACCTCCGCGGCGGTTGTGACGCGCTCGCCGGCCGCGCCAAAGCCCTCGGCGATCCGGGACAGCTGCGGCGTGTCGAAATCCACACCGGCCGGTGGATAGCCGCGGCCAACTTGCCCCAGTTTGATCAAACTGAGGCTCCCATCAACCAGGACGACGATCGGGAGATCGATCCCGAGACGAACCGCGGTTTCGAGCTCACCCAAATACATACCCAAACCACCGTCACCCACGATCGCCACCGCCGGCCGCTCCGGCCAGAGCAGACGCGCCGCCATCGCGCCGGGGATACCCGTTCCCATGGAAGACAAACCGTTCGAGACGACGTAGGTACGTGGCTCGTACGCCGTCCAGACCTGGCCGAGCAGAATCTTATGGGCGCCGACGTCACTCGCGACGACCCCGTGCCGCGGTAGCAGCTCTCGTACTGTCTCCATCACCGTCTGCGGCGCCAGACCAGTCACGCGTGATCGCAGCGCGGCGCGCAAGCGTCGTTTGTGTTCGCTCATGCGCCCACTCGGCCATTGGCTGGGCCGCGCCGTTTCGGCCAGCTCGGCAAGCGCCAGCGCGACATTGCCGACGACCTCGACCTGCGCCTCGTACAATTGATCGGTGTTTGCGATCGTGTCCAGGTGAACGACTGGAGCGGCAAAGCCCCAGGGCTTGATGAGCTCGACCACGTCGAAGCCAGCGGTGAGCAACAGGTCGGCTTCCCGGAGTAATTCGTTCACGACCGCCTCGCCGGTCATGTCCATCACCCCGGCCGCCAATGGATGGTCTTCTGGAAAAACTCCCTTGGCTTTAGGCGTCGTCACGACTGGCGCGCCAAGTGTTTCCGCGAGGCGCACGAGCTGATCGCTCGCCTGACAGCGCACCGCCCCGATTCCCGCGAGAATCGCCGGCCGCCGTGCTCCCGCGAGAGCATCCCGCGCCTGGTCCACCCCTGGCGACGCGAGCCGGCCAACGTCGCCGAAGCGGACTCCCCGCACTACTCCCTCGAACGGCTGTGCCGCGACGTTACTCGGCACTTCGAGGTGCACCGGACCGGGACGCTCGGACGTCGCAAGATACAGCGCGTGTTCGACGGCGGTTGCCGCGGTGTCGGCGGCGACTCGAATCGACGCCTTGGTGACGGGAGCAAAAAGCTTCCCGAGATCCAGTCGCTGGTGGGGCGACCGAATCTCCCGATCGGTGGCCAATTGGGCCGTGATCGCGATCATTGGGCAGCGATCGAGATACCCCTGGGCGACGCCACTGAGCAAGTTCGTCGCGCCGGGACCGAGGGTCGACAAACACACCCCCGGCCGCCCACTGAGCTCGCCCCAGCTCGCTGCCAGGAAGCCTGCCGTCGCCTCGTGGCGCGTCAAAACGAAAGGGATATCCACCTGGCGCAAGGCCTCGATCAGGTGCGCGACCTCACCACCAGGATGACCAAAAACGTAGCGGACCCCGGCATCCGCCAGGGTCCGGGCAATTTGCTCAGCAACCGTGCTCACGCTCGGCTCTCCAGATCACATTTTATAAGAGGCGCCCACCGGCAGAACGAAAATGATACCGGCCGAGGTCTTCTGGTTACTTTCGGCCTGAGTATGGTGACAGGTATCGCGCAAGATTTGAATCACTTCGTTTGCGCGCTCATCTTCGACCCCGGTCAGAATCGTCGAGTTTCCCCTCTTGAGAAACCCACCGGCTGTATTGATCCGCGTTGCCCCGAAACCGTGTCCGATCAGCTCATCCACGGCCTTACTCGCATCATGATCCTGGACGATGGCGACGATCAGCTTCATTCGCCTTTTCCCCTTCGACTCCATCCCCATCGAATATGCCGGCATGATAATACTGGCGAACTTTTGCCGATGTCAATCAGTCGGACAACCTATCCCGCCTCTCTGAAACTGCGCGATCCGGATCGAGCCGCGCCAGACATCCTAACAGGCTACCTCGGTTCGTTCTTTGGCAGTTTATCGGGAGGTAGCTCGCTCAAGAGCTTGTTGTATTGCGCCAGTGCACCACCCATGGCATCTTTTACCGACTTGTTTTGGGTGACGACCTGTTGGAGCGCTTGGATTAACAACTCGGCCGTCGGCACCGGCGGAGCGATGCTGGGCGGGCCCCAATCAACGACGCCCTGAGCGATGAGCTTCAGGTACGACCGCTCCGGCGCGTCGAAGAACTTATCCTTGCTCGTGCTGATCCGCTTGGGTTGCTGGCCGCCGATCTGCGCCAGCAAGAGATCCGCGGACGAGCTTTGCCAATAATCGAGGACGGTATCGGTCGCGTCAGGCGCCTTCGAGTTACTCGAAACACCCATCGCCCAGTAACTCAGGAATTCCGGTCCAAATGGTTTCTTGCCGTCGAACGTTGGAAACAGGGAGTAGGCAAGGTCACTCGCTGAAAACTGAAGACCGGTCTTGATCGACGGGAAGACGTTCGTGGCAGTATCGTAGCACGCGCTCTGTCCCTGAGCAAAGAATTTGTTCGCGGCCGATAGATCCATAAGGATGATATTGCGTCGACGCACCACAGTAAATAGCCGCCGGGCGGTCTCAGTCCTATCGCGCTGCTGCCAGTCGCGCCAATGCCAGTTCGTGTTTGCAGCCCGGCATCATTTGCATCAGCTCGATCCGGTTTCCGTCAGGATCAGTCAGCCAATACTGCAGATTGCCGTCTTGACCAATCTTTGGCGGATTCTCGGTGCGCGGCAGACCGCGCGCTTCCAGCTCGGCGATCGTCTTCTCCATCTCGTCGACGATCATTTGCTGGTGCCGGTAGCTGCCCGCGTTCCCATAGAATTCCTCCGACGGATCTGGGCTGGGGAACAACTCGAGAAATTGTCCGTTACCAATGTAGACAAAAGTGATCCAGGGTTTGCCGTCGCGATCCATGTCAAACGCATGGGTCAAGCCAAGCTGATCGCAGTAGAAATGGAGCGACTTTTGCAGATCTCGGACACGAAAGGCGGTGTGACCAATGCCGGTGATCATGACAAGCGTTCTCCTTATATGATAGCGATCACGGCGAACCAGTCAGGTCGGCCAGTCGCCTGGCCTGAGCATAATCCTCGGCCGTCCGGCGTGTCAATCGTCGCAAAGTCCAAGCTCATCACACGTGCGTCCGGGCAAATCGGGGGTTTGACGCTTATGAAGGAACGTTATACCATGAGAAAGACGTGCACAGCAGAACGCTCGCCTTAACCAGTCTTTTTGTCCTGGTCAGTTTTTGCCTGGTTGGATTCGGTCCACCCGCGCTGATCGGCTCGGACCGCGTTTCTTCGCTGGTTCACGCCGATACCCTTGCCCAAGCGAACATTCCGCCAGTTCCCGCGATTCAAGCAAGCGCCGCGGCGGTGGTTGACGGCGACAACGGGCGAATAGTCTGGGGAAAGAATCCGCATCACTCGTGGCCACCCGCGAGCATGACGAAGATGATGACCGCGCTGATTACTCTCGAGCACGGCAATCTCGAACAGGTCGTCACCAGCAACGTCGACGCGGCTAAGCTTGCGGGCGATTCGGTCATGGGACTCCATCCTGGCGAGCGACTGACGATTCGTCAACTGCTCTTCGGCCTGCTCATTCCGTCTGGCGACGACGCGGCGATGGTCCTCGCCCCGGCCGTGGCGGGGAGCGAGTCTCAGTTCGTTACCCTGATGAATGAGAAGGCGGCCGCGCTTGGCCTCACCGATACCCATTTCGTGAACGAGCACGGATTGGACGCCCCCGGTCACGTCTCGAGCCCCTATGACATGATCGTCATCGGCCGGGCGGCGATGCGCTATCCGCTCTTTCGGCAAATCGTTTCGACCCAACGCACCGTGATCCAAGGGCAGTGGAGATACGACCTCACGAACACCAACTACTTCCTCGGCCGCCGTCCCGACGTAATTGGCATCAAGACCGGCTCGACGGATCTGGCCGGCCACGTGATCACCGTCGCCGAGGAGCGCTCCGGACACATTCTGTACATCACCGTGATGCACACGCCCAATTACGTCCCGGATGTTACCGCGCTGCTCGACTACTACGACGCCCAAGACGAGTGGGTACCGCTTTCCCTGCCGGAGACGGCCCTGAATACCGTTTCGAGCGGATCGTCGACTGGCCAGATGAGTGTCGATTCGGACCTGACGATGTTTCTCCCGCGCTGGCAGACCACGACCTTGCAAACACGGCTGAACCTGACGTCCGATTCACCCCTCCGGTCGACTGATAATCCGGACTTGCCCGACTCGAACGCGGGAACCGCGACTTTTTACGCTGGCGGCGAACCACTCGCCCGCCTTCCACTGGTGGTCAAATGACTGAAGAGCGATCGGAAGGTGAACGGTTACAAAAGGCGCTTGCCGCGGCGGGAATCGCCTCGCGTCGGCATGCCGAAAATTTGATTACCGCTGGGCGCATCGCGGTCAATGGCGAGATCGTGACCCAGCTTGGTACCCGGGTGGCTTCGACTGACCGGATCGCAGTCGACGGTAAGCTCATCTCACGCACACCCCATTACACCTACATTATGCTAAACAAACCGATCGGCGTCTTGAGCACGGCTCACGACGAACGTGGTCGTCCGAGTGTCGTCGACCTGGTGCACGCTCCCCAGCGAGTTTATCCGGTTGGCCGCCTCGACCTGGATAGTGAAGGGCTGTTGTTACTGACGAACAACGGCGAGCTCACCTACCGGATCCTGCATCCGCGCCACGAGCTGCCTCGGGAGTATTACGTTTGGACCACCTCACCGGCGAGCGACGCCCAAATCGCCCAGCTCCGCGAGGGAATCGAGATCGGAGATTGGCGCACCCATCCGGCGGAAGTGACCCGCCGACCAGGTGGCGCCTTGAGCATGATCATCCACGAGGGACACAAGCGGCAGGTACGCTTGATGTGTAACGCGGTTGGTCTGAACGTCAATCGCCTGCAGAGGGTTCGCCTCGGCCCAGTAAAGATCGGGAATTTGAAGCCGGGCGAGTGGCGAGAGTTGCGCCCCGAAGAGCTCGCGGCGCTTCAGGAGGCGGTAGGCCTGACCGAAACACCGCCCCCTCGTCCACCGAGATCTTACCGACCATCAAAACGGCAAGGATAGCAGGCGTGGGATTGGTCATGGCTGGGGTGGTCGGTCGATTCGAAAAACGTCCACGTCTCGGGCGAGATTCAGGTGTTAGAATTAACGGCAATTATGCACCGGAGGATCCATGCGCCCCGCGGTGATCACGATCGACGGCCCGGCTGGCTCGGGCAAAACCGTGGTCGGCAAACGCATCGCCGATGCCCTTGGCTATCTCTACCTGGATACCGGTGCGTTCTACCGTGCCGTGACCTGGCTCGCCTTGTCGCGAGGGATCAATCCGCACGACGGTGCCGCTCTCGCTCAACTGGCACGGCAGGCCTCCCTTGAGATCGTTCCGCCAACGGTAGCCGACGGTCGCCCGTACACCGTTCTGGTTGATGGGAAAGACGTGACCGCTGAGATCACCTTGCCGGACGTTGCCAACACCGTCTCAATCGTTGCCGCCCATCCCGAAGTCCGCGCCGAGCTACTGCCGATCCAAAGGCGCGTCGCGGGTCAAGGGAACGTCGTTATGGCTGGCCGCGACATCGGCACCGTGGTCGTTCCAAAAGCCGACCTGAAGCTCTACCTCGACGCTCCGTTGCCGATCCGGGTGGCCCGACGGATCGCCCAACTGCGCGAGCGCGGGATCGACCCGGACCCTGCCCAAATAGCCGCCGAGATGGCCGAGCGCGACCGGCTCGACCAGGCTCGCGCGGTCGCGCCGCTGCGCCCGGCTCCGGATGCCGTGATCGTCGACACCGCGGGGTTGGGCATCGCCGAGGAAGTCGCCAAGATTCTCGACCTGATTGCCAAACGAGATCGATGATCAACTTCTATAGCTTCGCTAAACACGGCACGTGGCTGATCGCCCACCTCCTCGGACAAATCCGGGTCGAGGGGATCGAGCATTTGCCGACGAAAGGCGGCTGCATCATCGCGCCCAATCACCTACACCTGGCCGATCCGCCCGTCATTAGCGCCTTCCTGCCACGAAAGATTTACTTCATGGTCAAGCAGGAATCCTGGGATACGCCAGTGGTCGGTCTGATACCACGGTGGTTCGATGCCTTCCCAGTCCGCCGCGGCGAAGTCGACCTCAATGCCTACCGTCGCGCCCTCAAGCTGCTCGGCGACGGGCAAGCGGTCGGCATTTTTCCCGAGGGGCACCGAAGTAAGGACGGACGTCTGCACGCGGGTCAACCCGGAGCGATTGCTCTCGCCCAACGGTCTGGCGTACCAATTGTTCCGATTGGTGTTTGGGGAATCAACGACGTTCTGAGCCACCCCGGGATTTTCCGCCGGACCATTCACATCCACATCGGGGAGCCCTTTCATCCTCCAGCCACGCGACGTGGTCAAATTACCGCGGCAACCGACGATTTGATGGCTCGGATCGCCAAGCTGATTCCTCCCGAGCGTGGTCCCGTATCTGCCCCGAATTGTTCGAAGTCCTCGTCTCCACCGGCCTGATTTTGCGGAGGGTAGTCATCCATGTGTGGCATCGTCGGTTACGTCGGGAATCACGACGCGACTCAGATCGTCTTAGAAGGGCTCAAGCGCCTCGAGTATCGCGGCTACGACTCGTCCGGCATCGCACTCTTGTCAAACGGTCGGGTCGAGCTTCGTCGCAGTGTTGGTAAGCTCGATGCCCTCGAGCGAATCGTCGCTCTCGAGCCCCCGACCGGCACGATTGGGATTGGCCACACGCGCTGGGCGACCCACGGTCGACCGTCCGAGGAGAACGCTCATCCCCACGTCGACTGCCGAGGCGAAATCGTCGTCATTCATAATGGAATCGTCGAGAATTACCTCGAGCTGCGCCAACGTCTGCGCGACGAGGGACATCAGTTCCGGTCGGAAACCGATACCGAAGTGATCGTTCACCTGGTCGAAAGCTATTGCGCGCAGGGGATGGACGTGGCCGAGGCGACACGTCACACCCTGGGGGAGCTTCGCGGTAATCACGCCGTGGTCGTGATGAGCGTCCACGAGCCCGATCGGCTGGTCGCGGCCCGTTTGGGCAACGCGGGCGGAGTGACGATTGGTCTGGGGACTGGCGAAATGTTCGTGGCTTCGGATCTACCGGCCATTCTCGATCACACGCGGACCATGGTCTTTCTCGACAATCAAGAGCTCGCCGTAATCACCAGCGACAGCTTTCAGTGCTTCAGTCTGGATGGGACGGCAGTCGATAAGCCAACCGTCACCGTGAATTGGGACCCGGTCTCAGCGGCCAAGGGCGGCTACAAGCACTTCATGCTCAAGGAAATCCACGAGCAGCCGCGTGCCGTTGCCGACGCGATTCGCGATCGAGTGAGCCTGGCACCACCGTCCATCCATCTCGAAGGCATCCCCTGGGACGACACCCAGTGGCAGCGCTTCCGACGCGTTGTCTTGGTCGGCTGTGGAACCGCCTGGCACGCCGGCCTGGTCGCGAAGTTCATGCTCGAAGACCTGGCACGCCTGCCGGTTGAGGTGGACTACGCCGACGAATTCCGTTATCGTCGCCCGATCGTCGATTCCGAGACATTGTTCGTCGCGGTCACGCAGTCGGGAGAGACCGTCGACGTTCTCGTGTCCATGGCCGAAGCGCGCGCCCGTGGTGCGACCGTCCTCGGTGTCGTCAACGCTATCGGTAGCCAGGCCGCGCGCAGCGCCGACGGAGTCATTTACACGCACGCCGGCCCGGAAATTGGCGTCGCTTCGACGAAGGCGTTCACCACTCAGCTCGCCGCGTTGTACTTATTGGCTCTCAAATTGGCTCAGGTTCGCAACACGATCTCCGAATCCGAGCTCGTTGACGGAATCCAGCACCTCCTTGAGCTACCGCACCGCATGGGTGACGTCTTGCAGCGCGACCTGGGTTATGCCGACATCGCGAATCGGTACTACAAATGCCACGACTTCCTCTTCCTCGGTCGCGGCATCAACTACCCGATCGCGCTCGAGGGCGCACTCAAGCTCAAGGAGATCAGCTATATTCACGCCGAGGGCTATCCGGCCGGCGAAATGAAGCACGGTCCGATCGCTCTGATCGATGAAGATATGCCAGTCGTGGCGATTGCCGTCCACGACCATGTCTACGAAAAGACACTGAACAACGTGGCTCAAGTCAAAGCCCGCGGCGGCATTTTGATCGGCCTTGGCAACGACGGCGACGAGACCTTCGCCAGCACCGCCGATCACTCGCTCTGGGTGCCGCCAACCAACTCCCACCTGACCCCTCTCCTCACCGTGCTGCCACTTCAGCTTCTTGCCTACTATATCGCCGATCGACGTGGTTGCGACGTCGACCAACCGCGGAACCTGGCCAAATCGGTAACCGTCGAATAGGCGAAATGCCAGTCGCTTGCGATGGCGTCCGCCGACGCCAATTCGTTCCTCCATTTCCGCGAGCCCGGCTTCGTTCTTGCTCGAAGCAAAAGTCGTGACCGCCGCCCCGAGTCCGGACGAGCTCGGGGCGCGGAGACTCGACAATGCAGGAGGAAGCTTCCTTGGCCATGAACCACGCCTTCGGCCCATCCTTCCGTGGGCCTTCGGCCGGTCCGAACTGGGCGCATCCCGGGTTCTACGGCGGGTTTTTCAATCCCGCGACATCCTCCCCCTATACACCCTATCCGATGCTTCAAGGCGGAGGTTACGGTGGCCCGCCATTCGCGCCGTGGTACGGCGCCTTCCCGGCGTCCAACCCGTGGACGAACTTCGCGATGGCTTTGCCAGAGGCCGACGACGAGATCAAAGATTTCGTCGAGCAGTCACTCGACAATGACCTGGAGATTCCCGCGCAAGCCGACATTCACGTCGACGTCCACGACGGAGTTGTTACCCTGACCGGAACCGTTCCAAACAAGCGCGTCAAGCATGCCGCCGGGGATGATGCCTGGTGGCTCCCACCGGTCCTGGACGTTCACAACGAGCTAAACGTCCAGCGCTCTCGTCCAAAAACCGGTACCGGGCCGGCGACGGGAACCGCATCGCGGCGACGCACTCAGAGCAC
>DATLSK010000051.1:0-3670 GCA_035534155.1 Chloroflexota bacterium
GGGCGGGTGGACGTCGCTCAGGGGTTGCGGTCGGCAAGCCTGCTCTGGCTTAGCGAGATCGAGCCGAGTCGAGTCGACTACTACGCGGTTGAGATGCTTCAGGATCCCCATGCGTCGACTTTTTCGGGTGAGCCGGCGTTGACGGCGATCCGAGTGCTCGCCGCGCGGGGGCAGATCCTGCCGATCTGGGCCCTGGCTCGTCGCACGGCGCTCGCGCCGGACTGCCTGGCCCAAGCGTTTGCGAGTCTACGGAAGATTCCCGCGGATCTCCAGAGCGAAGCTCTGCTCGAGCACCTGGCTCGAGCGATGGACGAGGGCGAGAATGGCGAAGGCCTCGCTCTGGTGGCCGCCGAGGCGATTGTCCTCAATGGGCTTAGCCCGGGCTATCCGACCGTCCTGAAGCTGTTGCGTGAGACGACGAACCCCAATCTGCTCCTCTATTTGCTCACGGCAATCGTTCGTTCGGGCGAGGTGGCACTGCGGGACGAACTGGCGCGGTTGCAGGCGGCGGAAGGGGATCCGAGTAAGCGACGGGTCTACGATCAGATGCTCGGGCCAACGCGCACGCGACGGCCATAAATCCTTGACAAGAGTCATCTGGCTGGTATACTGAGGGCAATTGAATATTCAATAGACGTCGAACGGGAAGAGTAGGCGCCACGTGAGGCTCAGAGAGTCGGGTTAGGTGTGAGCCGATGCCGGAGCGAGCGTTGAATGGACCCGGGAGTTGCCGCCCGAAAGGGAATCTTTCCCCAGTAGGCGCGGACGGAGATTCCACCGTTACAAGGAATCGGATATCGGCCAGCAAGTCGCGCCGAAGCGCGCAGCGACGCGAACGATGGTCTTGACCTGTATCTGTTAAAGTGGGTCGCATTGCGACCAAGTGGGGTGGTACCACGGAACCTCCGTCCCCTGTCGGGACGAGAGGTTTTTTTGTTGCCTGCTCACGGAGGAGAAAGTACGTGTACACACCGTCGCGGGATTTCGTTCTCAATTATCGCGGCCCCGGCAACATGGTGCCGATTTACCGGCCGATTCTGGCCGACCTCGAGACTCCCGTCTCGGCGTATCTGAAAATTGGCCGTCAGCCCGGCAGTTTTTTGCTCGAATCGGTCGAGGGCGGCGAGCGCCTGGCTCGCTACTCATTCCTCGGAACGTCACCGTACCTGGTGGCTCGTTTGGACCGGGGTGAAGCGCAACTGATCAGGGGGCAGGAGGCCTGGACCGAGCGGTTTACCAATCCGCTCGACGTCGTCCGCGAGGAGCTGAGCCAGTACCAGCCGGTTCCGGTGCCAGGTTTGCCCCGTTTCGTTGGTGGGGCGGTCGGTTATTTGGCGTACGAATGCGCGCGTTACTTCGAGCGCCTGCCACGCCCGGATGGGCCCGGTCTGGGTATTCCGGAAGCAATTTTTCTGTTCGTCGATACCTTGCTGGTGTTCGATCACTTGCAGCACCGGATCCTGGTGGTGAGCAATGCCCATTTGGATGGGGACCGTGGCGCGGCCTACGATCAGGCAATTGCCAGGATTGATGCGCTGGTCGAGCAATTGCGCGCTCCGCTGCCAGATCCGGAGGTCGTAACGCCTCGCCGCGAAACGCCCGGGAAGCCGGAAGGCCATTCCTTTGGCGACGGCCTGTACGGCAATGTGCCACCGGGCCGGTATCAAGAAATGGTCGTGGAAGCGAAGAAGCACATCGACGCGGGAGACATTATCCAGGTCGTGCCGTCGCAGCGCTTTTCCCGAAGCACCACGGCCCATCCTTTTTCGATTTATCGGGCCCTGCGAACGGTGAATCCCTCGCCATACATGTACTATCTCGATCTCGGCGACTTTCAGATCGTCGGCGCCTCGCCGGAGCTGTTGGTTCGCGTTGAAGATGGGGTCGTGACGACTCACCCAATTGCCGGCACTCGGCGGCGTGGCGCGACTCCCGAGGAAGATCTGGCGCTCGAGCAGGAGCTTTCCGGTGACGAGAAGGAACGGGCCGAGCACATCATGCTCGTCGACCTGGGACGAAACGACATCGGTCGAGTGAGTCGCCCGGGGACCGTGCGGGTCAACCAGCTGATGCAAATCGAGCGCTATTCCCACGTCATGCACCTGGTCTCGCAGGTTACTGGCCAGCTTCGCGATGATATGACGTCGTACGCTGCGCTGCAGTCCTGCTTCCCGGCCGGTACGGTGTCCGGAGCACCGAAGATCAGGGCGATGGAAATCATCGCCGATTTAGAAAGCGATCGACGTGGTAGCTACGCCGGTGCGGTTGGCTACTTCAGCTATTCGGGTAATCTCGACACCGCGATCACGATTCGCACCTGCGTCTATCGGGACGGAGTCGCGTCAGTCCAAGCCGGGGGCGGTATTGTTGCCGACTCCGAACCGGATCAAGAGCACCAGGAAACGCTGAACAAAGCGCGCGCCGTGCTGAGGGCGATCGACGTGGCCGAAGACGAGCTTGGGACCGGAAGAGGGTGATCGGCGATGCTTTTACTCATCGACAATTACGATAGCTTTACCTATAACCTGTACCAGTATTTGTGCGAGCTGGGGTCGGACGTCCTGGTCCGACGCAACGACCAGATCACGCTGAGTGAGATTGAAGACCTGCGACCCGAGCGGATCGTCATCTCACCTGGCCCCGGCAATCCGGACGATGCCGGCGTCTCGGTCGAGGTGATCCGACAGTTTGGTCCGCATTTACCACTGCTTGGAGTTTGCCTGGGCCATCAGTGCATCGGCGCGGCGTTTGGTGGGAACGTCGTGCACGCGCCAACGCTGATGCACGGCAAAAGCTCGGCGGTGTACCACGACGGGAAGAGCGTGCTGCGTGGTTTGCCGAGCCCGTTTGATGCGATTCGCTACCATTCGCTCGTCGTCGATCGGCCAACCATACCGGATTGTTTGGAGGTCACGGCTCAAACTTCGGCCGGCGTGATCATGGGGCTACGCCACCGGGAATATCCGATTCATGGGGTGCAATTCCACCCGGAATCGATCATGACGGTCGTCGGGAAAGACCTTCTGCGCAACTTTCTGGACGTAGGGGGAGAGAAATGATCCGCGAGGCAATTGCTCGGGTCGTCGCCGGAGAAAACCTTACTCGCGCCGAAGCCGCCACGGTCATGGAAGAGATCATGACCGATCAGGCGACGCCGGCCCAGTTCGGGGCGCTGGTTACCGCGCTACGCTTCAAGGGCGAAACCGTTGAAGAGATCACCGGCTTCGCGTCGGTGATGCGCCAGTTGGCGACGGCGGTCGCTCCTTCCCGACCGGTCGTCGATACGTGCGGGACCGGCGGCGACGGACGGGGCACATTCAATATCTCCACGACCGCGGCCTTCGTCGCGGCCGGGGCCGGTGCAACCGTCGCCAAGCACGGCAACCGGTCGATGACGAGTAGGTGTGGAAGCGCCGACGTTCTGGAAGCCTTGGGTGTCCACATCAGTTTGACTCCGGCGCAAGTGGAGACGTGTTTGGAGGAGGCGGGCATCGGTTTCATGTTCGCTCTGCTATTCCACCCGGCCATGAAGTTCGCCTCTGGACCCCGGCGGGAAATTGGGATCCGAACCGTTTTCAACATCCTCGGGCCGCTGACCAATCCGGCCCGTGCATCGGCTCAGGTGCTTGGCGTGGCGTCGGCAGACCTGGTTCCGCGGATGGCCGAGGCG
>DATLSK010000052.1:0-15711 GCA_035534155.1 Chloroflexota bacterium
ACCGTATTGAAACCACGCCGGGTCACTGAAATAGCGTTTGAGATATTCAAGGTTGTTGGTCACATCCCCGGGATTGTGAATGAACGGGGAATTGAGATCGAAATCAACGGTGACTTTGAACCCGTGCTGACCAGCGACCGATAACAGTGTCTGTAAGTTCGTGTCGGTAGGATTCCCGGGACCCCACCAATCCAGCTCGAACCCGTCGATGCCGGCACTCTGGGCCTCGGTCACCTGCCGATCGATCGTCGACCGATCCGCCGAGACGTAGGGCACGGCTGGCTGGTCGCTCAGCTTGCCGCTTCCCCAGGTGTTGTTGTCGTACCAGGCATAGTACATGGCAAGCACCGGCGGTGAGCTTGCCGCCATCGCGGGACGAATTGACGTGAACAAGCTGGCGCACAGCGCCAGTAAGCAACCAAGACTAACAATTCGAAACCATCGCATACAATGTTTCCTTCCGCGTCTTCCCCGGACCGGCGCGTCTATCCGACAATCCGTCGGTTCACGCAAAATGACACATCCGAGGCGTCCAGCACGTTCAAGCGAACTCTAGCGAAAGGCGACCGTCCGGTCGATAGGAAAAACGGGTCAGCACGACTTCAGGAGCGGGAAGGAGTCGACGATGGGTTGCCACCACCAAAGTCAACTTCCAGGGTGTAGCCAGTTTCCGTTTCCACGGTTTTCTGCCAGGCAAGCAGCTCCGCTGCATTCGGCGCGTCGTCCGGCAACACTCGCACCCGCACTTTCTGTTCGGCGATATAGAGACTCGGGCCCTTGGCGATTCGTCGTCCCACGACCTGGCGGACCAATTCGAATATCGCCCCTTGCTGTGGCTGCGGGTCGATGGCTAGCGGCCAACCGAGCGCGTCGGCGAGTAGGGCTAGCTCCGATTGCCAGCGTTGGCCAACGACCGGGGTGAGAAAGGTCACCTGAACGGCGTCAGCTTTCCGACCAACCTTGTAGACGGTCACGCCAAGCGTGCGGAATGCTTCCCGAATCGCCGCGTAGGTATTGTTGATCTCGAGGGAATCGGCGGCATTCGCCGACGGTTCGGCGACCAACTGTCCAGGTTCAATTGTCCGCGAGACCGCGTCTGACTCTTGATCCTCGAACGAGTCGCCCCGAAGCGCCAGATCAAAACCGGTTTCAGCGCGAAACTCGGATTGAGCCCGGACGACCTCGTCCGGGCTAGCCTCACCACCAACTCTGACGGACAAGCGCTTGGTGGCCACGTGAACGCCTGGCGGCCCGAGCACCTGCAAACCCATCGGCAGGTGACGTTTCGCGGCCGCCTGCAGTGCGGCCTGGTCCGGTGTCGCGCGGATCCCGATTCGCCAGCCCGACTCACTTTCCAAGTCGCCAATCGCCCCCCGGTAGCGCTCGGAAGCGACGTCGGGGAACGCAAAACAGATCTCGACGTGATGGTCCGCGGCATGGAAGCTGAGCTTGAGCATGGTCGGATCGTCACGAAAAACCGTCTCCAAGCGCCGACGGAGTCGCTCTTGACCAATTGGCCCGATCCTGTTTCCCACCAGGGGCTCGACGGAAACAGTGCGCAAACGGAACACCAGAGGACGAAGGCGATCAGGCTCGAACTCAACGCTCCCTTCGAGAACTCGCTCGATCGCCGCGACCCCTTTCGCGGTGATCTGGCCGTAGTGACGTTCCGCCAATTCGAGCGCGGTCCACGCCCGACTGGCTCCTAACTTGCGGGCAAGCTGAACGATCTCCTCGCCGGTTGGTTCGGTCGGCTCGCCCGATCCAACCGCGACCGAAGGAGCCTTGCCAGATAGCTCAATCGTTTCACCATTGGTCGGCAGACGACAGATCACTCCGCGCTGGGCTAGCTTTTCGGCCAGGCCGATCCGCGCGTCGCTATCTCCGTGTACGAGCAGAGCCATTCCGGATCGCATGCGCTCGGCCAGCGCGGCCAGCTCGTCGCCATCGGCGTGCGCCGAAAGGTTATAGCGACTCACCTCGCAGTTGACGATTGTCTCGACACCGTTCAGAACCAGGCGTCGCCCCTCCGAATTTGACTCTTGACTGAGATCCAGGAGACGTCGACCTGGCGACTCCTCGTCTTGATAGCCGGTGATCAAGATTGCATGGCGTTCGTCACTGGCCAGCTTAGCCGCGTAGAACGCGCTTGGACCTCCCTGAAGCATGCCCGAGCTGCTGATGATCACCGCTGGTTGCCCGTGGAGAATCAGCTCACGCTGTTCCGGATGTTCAATTGGGCGCACCGGTCCATCGCCAGAAAAGAACGGATTCCCTTGTCGCTCCACCAGGCGCCGCAACGTCGCCCGGCCGCTCTCGGCGTGCGTTTGATACACGCCGCAAACGGCTCGCACCAATCCGTCGACCCAAATCGGCACATCCAGCTCACCGCGACGACGGGCCGCCGCGAGGATTAACAAGACTTCCTGAGCGCGCCCGAGGGCAAAGGCAGGGATCAAGCAGTGACCGCCCCGGCCGATCACCTCTTTCACCTGGGCGATGAGCCGTTCCTCTTCGGCGGCTCGCTGGCTGTGCAGGCGATTGCCATAGGTGCTTTCCAAAATCAAGACGTCGACGCCACGGCGCGGCGGCAAAGCCGGGGCGACGGTGGCCTGCGGTCCAACTGACACGTCGCCACTCACCAGGATCGAGCCCTCGGGCGTCTCGATGAGCGCCATGGCGGCTCCGAGCACGTGTCCAGCCGGAAAAAGCGTGAGCTGCCAGGAATCGGCGGCGTCGGCGAAAAGTGGACGGGGCTGGAGAAATCGAAGCGGAACGATACGTTCGAGCAGCGCCTCGACCTGAGGTCGTCCATATGGCGGCAGATCACCCTCGGTCTCGGCCCGCCGCTCGCCGATGCGCACCGCGTCTTCCAGCATCACCGTCATCAGAGCAGTCGTCGCCGGAGTCGCGAGAATCGGGGCGCTGGGAAACGCGCCCGCGGCGAGCGGCAACGCCCCGATGTGGTCGGCGTGCGCGTGAGTAATGACTATCGCGTCAACACCGCCCAATTCTTGCAAGCGACTAAGATCCGGCAAAGAGTCGCCAGCCTGCATCCGAATGCCGGCGTCGACCAAGATTCGGCGGCCGGCCGCTTCGATGAGGAGGCAGCTTGCCCCGACCTCAGCCGCTCCGCCGAGGAAATGACATCGCACGAGGTTCTCCTGGAATCACGGATGGTTGATCAACGAGCGGAGCCCCGCGCATCGATCAACATCTGAGCTAATTTATCTGCCCAGCGAATCTGACTGTCGTCCTCGGGTGCGTAGCCAATCACCCTTTGGGCATTCGCGATCGGCCAAAAACGATGACTGTTGCCACTGATTCCGTAAAATACCTGGAACGGAACGCCATTTTCGTCCCGGATATCGTCGGTTTCGATTGACTTGACGAAAAGCTGAACCTGGTCACGCACGCTGAGGTAGGCCCCGAGGGCCCGATGCAGCGTCTTGAGATCGCTGGCGCCCACGCGCTCGATATCGGTCTCGCGCGGGGCACCGATTCGAATCTGCACGTTTTCCAAGCGTCGGCCGTCTCGCTCGGCGCCGGTTGCGAACACAAAGCCCAAATGTTCGTACGCTTCCTTGGCCCAACCGTAGAAATTATCAGAAAGCGGACGGACGTGCCAATCCAGGGCGTCGAGTCGGTCGTCCCAAATCAGCCGCTCCTGGTAATCGGCGGCATGGTTCGAACTACAAACGACGACGCGTCGCACCCCTTCTTCAAGGGCCACCTGGTAGACATTGTACGCCAAGTCGACGTTGGCTCGCTCGGTTTCGTAACGTTCCGAAGCCTGGCGCGGGTGCCGGTAGGCACAGTGAATGACCGCGTCGGTGTCGCGAAAATACTGGCGATAGAGGTCACGGTCCGGGTTGGTTAGGTCAACGATCTGGATTCCGGGAACTTCCTCACCGGCTCGATTGCGATTGCCCACGTCGAGCAACGTCACGTCGTAACGCTCCCGCAGGGCCGGAAGCATGCGGCCTGCGACGTACCCGGCCGCGCCAGTCACCACCACTTTTCGTTTCGCCACTATCTTCCTTCCTCCTCGGCTACGCTCGTTCCTCGGCTCTGGCCACCTACCGCAAAAGCGCCGCGTCGACGAAATTCCTCCCGGTGGATGACCCTGGCCCTGGTTCAGTCTATTTGGTTTTTGGTCGCAGGGCAACCAACTCGGGTCCTTCTGGCCGATCAGGCCGATGTCGACGGGCTTTGACGAACGGTGTATCATGCCTGCAGAAACTTCACAAGTAGGTGCCAGAACCGTGCTCGCAGCCATCGTCCTGAACATCGATCCGATTCTCGTCCAGCTTGGACCGCTCGCCATTCGCTGGTACGGGTTGATGTACGTCATCGGCATTATCGTCGGGGTTCAAGTGGCGCTTCCCTACGCGCTCTCGCTCGGAATCACCGAGGACCAGGTCTGGTCGATGATTGGCCCCTGTATCGTCACTGGATTGCTTGGGGGCCGACTGTTTTACGTCGTTCAGCAACCCCTCGGTCCCTTTATTGCGCAGCCATGGCGCATCATCGCGACCTGGGAAGGCGGCATGGCGTTCTACGGTGCAATCGGTGCGGTCTTCCTCACCTTGCTCTACATGTGTCATCGTGAAAAGATTTCGTTCTGGCGCATGCTCGATGCCACCGCGGTCTTCGCGGCGGTGGGTCAAACCTTCGGACGAATTGGGAACATTATCAACGGCGACATTCTGGGCGCACCAACGAACCTTCCCTGGGGAGTCATCTACGTCAACGGAAATTCGTTCGCCCCCAGTCACGCCATTGCCTACCAACCAGCCGCCGCTTACGAATTGTTTTGCGACCTGATTCTGATCGCGATTCTTTTTACTCTGCGTTATCGCATGAAGAAGTCCGGACTCCTCGCAACGGTGTACTTCATCGGCTACGCCGTCACCCAGTTCTTGGTGTTCTTCCTACGCGACAGTGAACCTATCGTTGGCTTCGGTTTGAAGCAAGCCCAGCTTACTTCGCTGGTCGTTTTCGTGATTGCGCTGGGAATCGGCGCCTACCGATTACGCTCAGACGAGCCTTTGCTTGAGCCAGAGTCTTCGCCAACCGTCTCAACCTTGAACGACGGCGCTCAATCGTCAATGTCGTCTTGATTATTGGTTGGCGAGGTTCTCAAGCCTTGATATAATGGTCAATCGTGAAGACGCCCCAAGCGCTTCGAGAGGTATGACGTTTCGTGAAAGATTTCACCTATCTCGCCCCCTCTTCGATTGCCGAGGCTGTAGCCCTCCTCGCTGAGCACCAGGGAAAGACGAAGATCACGGCCGGAAGCACCGACCTGCTCTTGATGATGCAGGACGGTGTTTTCGCGCCGGATTACGTCATCGACGTCACGCACATTCCTGAGCTCACCGCGCTCCAGTTCGATCCCGCCCGCGGTCTTACCTTGGGAGCGTCTACCCCGCTCCGACGGATCGAGACTAATCGCCTTGTCCTCGAAAAGTATCCTCATTTGGCCAAGGCGGCGAGCGAGATTGGCTCGGTACAAATTCGAAATCGGGCAACCCCCGGCGGCAACATCTGCACCGCGACTCCTTCGGGAGACATTCTACCGACCCTGATTTCTCTTCAGACAACGGTTCGCCTGGCAAGTGTACGCGGCGAACGTAGCATGCTGCTCGAGAACTTCATCACGGGAGTTCGGCGAACGGTCATCGCCTCCGACGAGCTACTCGTCGATTTGCAAATTCCCGCACCTCCGCCCTTCACCTCGGGCGTGTACATCAAACTGGACACCCGCCCACAGATGGATCTGGCGATGGTTGGCGTCGCCGCCACCGTATCGCTGGTACCGGGTGACTCCACGATCAAGAACGTGACCCTTTGTCTGGGCGCGGTCGCTCCAACGCCGATCCGCGTTCCGGAGGCCGAAGCATTGCTGGCCGGCCACAAATTGACCGATGATTTGCTCGCTCAAGCCGGGCAGGCTGCCGCTCGCGCGGCACGACCAATTTCGGACGTGCGCGCGTCGGCCGATTACCGGCGCGAACAATGTGACCTGATGACACGCCGAGCGCTCGTTCAGGCAGTTGAACGCGCTCGTAACGCCCAGTAAGGGAGAACGGAACGTGAAGAGTCCAATCACTTTGCAGATCAATGGGCAAGACTACGATATCTTCATCGAAGGCCGCACCCGGCTGCTCGACGCGATTCGCGAGCAATGCGACCTGACCGGGGTGAAGGAAGGATGTTCCACCGGCGACTGCGGCGCCTGCACCGTGCTCGCGGATGGGAAGCCGATTGCCTCCTGCATGACGTTTGCGATGGCCGCGCAAGGCAAAGAACTCATGACGATCGAAGGCCTCGCGCAAAACGGTCAACTTCATCCTCTCCAGGAGGAGTTCATCGAACAGGGTGGCCTCCAATGCGGCATTTGCACCCCGGGCATGATCTTGTCGGCGAAGGCCTTGCTCGACGAAAACCCCAACCCGACTACCGACGAAATTCGATTCGCTCTGGCCGGCAACCTGTGCCGGTGCACTGGCTATCAGAAGATCATCGAGGCAGTCGTTGCCGCCAGTGAGCGTCAGGCCCAATCGGTTTAGAGGAGAATAGAATGACCGATACCGCCGTCATCGGCCAGCGCGTGCCGCGCCTCGATGCGCTTGACAAGGTCACCGGGCGCGCCAAGTACACGTCCGACTTGAAGCTGTCGGGAATGCTCTACGGAACATTTCTGCGCAGCCCACACGCCCACGCGATCATCAAGCGCATCGATACGAGCAAAGCCGAAGCAGTGCCGGGGGTCAAAGCGGTATTGACCCAGGCCAAGCTCGCGGGCAAGGTCGCCAAGCTCGTGGATGAAGCCCACGGCACGACGATGGACTTTCTGGCGTTTGCCGACACCAAGGTCAAGTACCAGGGCGAGAAGATCGCCGCGGTCGCTGCGATTTCACGGGACATCGCCGAGGAAGCGGTCCGACTGATCGAGGTAGAGTACGAGGTTCTGCCCGCATTAGTCGACTCCCGGGATGCGGTTCGGAGCGACGCCCCGATCATTCACGAGGGCGAGAAGCCAGTCAAGGCGGCGAATGGCGAAACCCTACGGAATGTGCTGCGCTCGACCGACCGGGTGGAAGGCGACGTTGCCGAGGGATTTGCCAAGTCAGACCAGATATTCGAAGACACCTACATCGTTCCGCGCGCCCACCAATCGTACATCGAGCCGCAGGTCGCCGTGGCCGAGGTCGATCCAAGTGGCAAAGTCACCTGCTGGACGAGCACTCAGTCGATCTTCGGCGTTCGCAACAACCTGTCCCGCTGTCTCGACATTCCTCCCCACAAGATCAATGTCATTGGCATGACGATTGGCGGCGGCTTCGGCGCGAAATTCGGCGGCGTCGTCGACGTTTACGCGGTATTACTGGCCCAGTTGACCGGCCATCCGGTGAAAATCGTTTACACGCGCGAAGAGGAGTTTCTCGACGCGCGACCGGCGCCGGGTCTGGTGATGACGATCAAAACAGGCGTACGTAAAGACGGCAAGATCCTGGCTCGCCAAGCGTTCGCCTTATGGGATGTCGGCGTTCAGGGGAGTGGCTCGTGGGCGACCCCACGCGTCAAGGGCGTCTACGACATCCCCAACATCGACGTGCACGGATACGACATCGCCACGAATAAGCCGCCGACCGGTGCCTATCGAGCGCCAGGCGGTCCCCAGGCCAGCTTCGCGTCGGAAGCTCAGCTCAACAAGATCGCCAATGCCCTGGGAATCGACCCGGTCGATTTCCGCCTGTTGAACATGCGAGAAGGGCGAGAAGTCGACTTCAAGCAAACAATCCGCAAGGTTGCCGAAAAGGTTGACTGGTGGAACCGCGAGAAAGGCCCGAACGAAGGCTGGGGCGTTGCAATTGGCGAATGGACGAACGGAAATGGTCCGTCAAGCGCCGTCTGCACGCTGCAGGAAGACGGATCAGTCAAGGTTTTTTCGGGCCTGATGGACATCACCGGCACTGACACCGCGATGGCCCAGATTGCCGCCGAAGTCGTCGGGGTAAGCGTCGATCGGGTCGCGGTGACCCGGGGCGACACGAACTCGGCGCCGATTGCCGTTGCCAGCGGTGGCAGCCAGGTCACGTTTAGTATGGGCAACGCGGTCCGCCGCGCCGCCGTCGAAATCCGCGAACGTGTCGTGGAAATCGCCGCCGACCTGCTCGAAGCGCGGCCGGACGACCTGGACCTTCGCGATAACAAAGTTTCAGTCAAGGGTGCTCCCGATCGAGCGGTAACACTGGGCGATGTTGCTAAAGCCGCGTCCAAGTCAAAGGGCGGGCCAATCTCTGGTAAGGGCAGCTTCGCGAACGAGCCCAGCGCCACGACGATCGCCGCTCTCATCGTGAAAGCTGAAGTCGACCCGATCACCGGCAAGGTGACGCTGCGCCGCATCGTTCAGTCGCTCGATTGCGGTAAGGCAATCAATCCGATGGCGGTCGAAGGTCAGATGGAAGGGGGCGCGGTTCAAGGAGTCGCCTGGGGTCTCTGGGAACAGATGGCCTATGCGCCGGACGGTCGGATGCTCAATCCGGGCTTCCTCGACTATCACCTCCCAACCGCCGCGGATCTGCCGGCGATCGAGACGGTGCTCGTTGAAATTCCGACCGACAATGGCCCCTTTGGCGCGAAGGGCGTCGGCGAGCCACCGATTACGCCAGGCATCGCGGCGCTTCAGCTTGCCATCGCCGATGCCGTTGGCATCGACCTGCACCAGGCGCCATTCACGCCCGAGCGCGTTCGCGCCGCGTTGCGCGAAAAGGCAAACGGGAACTAGCCTTATCTCCCAAAAGGCAGGAGGGACCAGCGTGCTGCGCTGGTCCCTCCTGCCTTTTGAAAACCTCTAGCCAATACACCACGCTGAGTTATGCACGACTTCTAATTTGCCGCTCTGGGCCGAGCGGATGCCGGCGTCGAGAATTGCCTCGGCTTCGAGATTGAACCCCGCCTCGAGCGTCGGATGGACCGGTTCTCCAGTCTCCAGGTGGTGAATGATCTCCTTGGCGATGGTATCGCGACCCGCCGGAAGTGGATCGCCCGAAATGTAGGTCGGCTCCTGGCCTTTCCCTTGAATGAGCTTGACCACCGATTCGCCGGCCGCGGACTCAACGACCATCGTTCCGCGATTGCCATAAAGAATTGGCCCGGTTGGCACGCCGTGGTCCACCGTGCTCCACGTTGCCTCCAAGATCGCCATCGCCCTCGGGAAGCGCACCGTGATCACCGCGTTATCCTCGGCATCACCGTAGAGGCTACTGAAATTGGCCTTCATGCCGAAAGCAGCGACCGCCGGACCACCGATGTACCACCGAGAGAGGCAGGCCCCATAGCAGCAATAGTCAAGCAACGCGCCCCCGCCGGTCGAGCCGTGATGCCACCAGGTTGCCCCCTTTTCGGTGTCGCTGATCTCGACGATCGTCCCATCGATTCCCGGGTGGACCGAACCGTGTGATAGTGGCCCCAGTGAACCACCTCGCCACTTTACTTCCCAGAGGTCGCCGATCGCCCCTTCTTCGAGCAGCCCTTTGGCCTTACGCACCGCGGTTGACCAGGTGCTCGGCCAATTGACGAAAAGTTCCACGTTGTGGGCCTGGGCGGCTCGGGTCATGCGCAGCGCTTCGGAGAGACTTGCTGCCATTGGCTTTTCCGTCAGCATGTGGGCCCCGTGCTCGGCAATCGCCTCGGCAACGTCGCCGTGACGCGCGTTTTCCGGACAAAAGATCACCAGATCAAATCGTTCGTTTTCGAGCATCTCACGATAATCGTCGTACACGCGGGGAATGCCAATCCGTTCGCGCGCTTGCTTGAGATTCCAGCCGCGCGTCGAGCGCGCTTCTACCAGCTCTGGTCGCTTGGGAATGGTGTCGGCGCACGCGACCCATTCGACGCTATCCAGCTCGGCAAAACGCCGCATCAACTCATTGACGTGCATGTGAGCGAAACCAATGACGCCCAGACGGTATTTTTTCGCCACGAGTGAGTTCTCCTTCAGCGAATATTTCAGATCTGCGCGGCAGGCCGTTTGGCCAGGCGGTGATCGCATCGCAAACCCGACTCACCTGACCTACCGCATGACTTTATGCGAGCCTCGAAACCGGTCATCCTCAATGCAAATCGATCATCCAGTGCAATCCCGGTACGTATTCTACATGGCAATGCGGTGATAGCAAAATCGGATCTGCCGCGCTGGTTCGCGCGGCAGATCCGATTTTGCTAGTGTTGCCCTGGAAAAATGAGAATTGACCGTGAGAACAACGCCGGCGGGGCGCAGTGCCGGGTCCCCTCACGGTCTTGGGCTAGAGGAACGCTACGCGGGGGAAAGACTGGCCAAGAATGGAGGTAGCGTCCGCCTGGAGCCAGCCTTCCAGAACGGTCGCGTAGATCGATCGAAAGTCGGTGGCAAACTCAAGATTGCCGTTGTCGAGTTTCCCCAAGTTTGGTGGCTCGCCATAGACTCCGCCTTTGACTTGTGGGCCAGTGACAAATAGTGGCGCCGCGGTCCCGTGATCGGTGCCGAGGCTCGCATTCTCCGCCGCCCGGCGGCCAAATTCGCTCCAGGTCATCACGACGACGTTGTCAGCTTTGCCGTGACCGGTTAAATCCGTCTGAAACGCCGAGATGCCGTCAGCGAGCGCTTGCAGAATATCGCTATGGTGCTTGGCTTGATTCGAATGGGTGTCGAATCCGCCCAGGACCACGTAACCAACTCGCAATCCCATGTCTTTCGCGATCATCGCCGCGAGAAGCTTCAGCCCATCGCCAAAGCCACCTTTGGGGTAGTTGGCACCCGAGGCCGGCTGATGTCCTGCGACCGTGTCCTGAAGAGCAGTGCTCGTCACTTCGGCCGATTGCGAGGTCGAGTCGAGCAACGCCGCGTAGGGCGCCGGGGCGGCGTAACTTGCGTAGAGACGATTGAGAGCCGATTCCCGCGCCGCCCGCCCACTTGGAAAGCGTGGATCGGGCTGAAGCCGATAATCGCCAACCGAGCTAAGCGCGGGTGGGGGAACCGCCGGACAGCAGAGTGCCGGAGCCAGCTCCGGCCCAACACTCAATCCCTTGAATGGATGGCCATTCTTGTCGACGGAACCGTCGACCAGGGTCGACAGCCAACCCTGATGCCGACTAATAGTCGGGTCCGCGGTCTGCCAAATATCCATCGCCTGGAAGTGCGACAAGCTCGGATGGTCGTATCCGACACTTTCGACAATGGCAAGCTTGCCATTGTCCCAAAGTGACTTTAGCCCCTTCAGTGAAGGATGCAAGCCCAGGTGGTCGTTGAGCTGAACGACCTGATCGGCAGCAATCCCCAGATGGGGTCGAAGCTGACGATACAACGGATCGGCATATGGAATCACCGTATTCAGGCCATCGTTGCCACCAGCCAATTGAATGATAATCAAGGTTTTGGACGTCGTGCTGCCGGACGAGGAAACCGAATTGTCGATCGCCGCGGCGGCAACCGCGCGGGTAAAAATCGTCGGCATGAACGCACCGGCGCTGACAACCGCCAGTCCACTGCGCACTAAATCGCGACGCGTTAACACAGCCATGATTGAGACCTTCCTTTCAGCACCGCTACAGCCAGCATCCTCAAAGACCCGGCCGATCAGCTCAGATGGAATTCGGGCAAAGCCAGCGTCAAGTAGAACAGCCCCCGTGCGCGCTCGGCGAGCCAGACACGATTGGCGTTCGCGAGGCTCGTGCCGTTCGGTGGCGTCACGTAGTCAATCAGCACCTGGCGCTGGGCGGGGTCGACGTTCCCGTCAACCAGGAGGCCAAGAACGTGGTCGACGGCCTGGGCTGGCGCGGTCACGCCTTTGAAGAACGAACTGACGTCAAACGGCTGAATCGGAGCCTTTGGATTGGGTCGAGCAAACGGATTCGGCGCTGCCCCGGTCAAGGCGGTGGTCACTCGATTCGCCGTGTTCAAACGCGCCAACCAGGTTCCGGTGGTCAACCAGGCTGGGCCGCCAGGCCAGCCGGCCACGTTCGGAGGATTGAACAGCATCTGTCCCATCAGGTTCATTACCTGGGGCAACCCCACGCCGTCTGCTTCCAGGCCCAGGCCGCGAATAATCCCAACCAGGTATTCGGTTGGACTCTTGATCAAGGCACGATAGGCCCGTGGCGAGTAAAATTCGTCGGAGGTCAATAACTTTTGGACAAGTGCCTTGATGGAGTAGCTGCTGGTGACGTAGGTTTGAACGAACGGCTGGAGGACCTGATCGGTTGGATTGGGATAAACGAAGAAGCTGAAGAGCTTGTTCGTGATGAACTTGGCCGAAGCCGGTTGCTGGACGATGATGTCAATGATGTCGTTCCCATTGAAGTTACCGGTGTGGGCAAGAAAAGTCTTTTGTCCATCGTCATGAAACCGCTTGTCATAAAAGAAGCGCTGAGCACGAAGAGTCCAACCGGTAAACGCCCGGGCGCTCTCGCGAACGTCCTGTTCGCTGTAATTGCCAACCCCAAGGCTAAAGAGTTCCATCAGCTCCCGCGCGTAATTCTCGTTCGGATGCCCTTTGCGATTCGAGTTCAGATCGAGCCAGATCATCATGGCGGGGTCACGAGAGACACCTTTTAAGATGTCCGGAAATCGTCCCATTGCGTTTTGCCGGAAGAACTGGTTCTGCTGAAACATGAGCTCGGCCCGACCGACTTTGCTGATCGCCGACGTGAGCAAGCCATGCCAGAAGAGGGTCAGCTTCTCTTCAAACGGACGGGCCGTGTAGGCCATGCGCAGCAGCCACCACATCTCTAGCGGCAACGGCTTGCTGAGATCGAAATTGGCTCGATTGAGGCGGGTCTCGAGGGCTGAATTGTCAACAGTCTCGTAATTCAATAATCGCTCGACCGTTCCATTGAGCCCCAGCTTACGATATTGGTCTAGCTCGCTCGCACTGGCGCCAAAACCGGTCCGACGGAGCAAATGCTGCAGCTTGACGTCGTCAGTAAGCGGCGCCGTTGACGTCCGGGCCGAACTCGCGACCTGCGACGCGATCAGCGCGCCAATCCCAGCAACCGCGGCGGTCACTAAGACGTTGCGTCGGCCGGTCGTCAGACGCGGCCGCGTTGACGCATTGTCTTCCATGGTCACTCCTCGGGGTCGTCCCCTCGCACCTTTGTCGTCGATTCATTACTCTTAATCTAACGAATGCAGATTAGGGCGAGGTGAACGCGAAGGTTAAGACCAGGTTTCGATCCGCGCGATTGGCACGGATTCAGGTTAAGAATCGGTTGAGGCATTCTCGCGCGCGAGGTCGGCGAGCTGGGCGCGGCTTGGTCCAGGCACAAGCTCCTCGTTCACCAGTATGGACGGCCGCCGAATCAAGCGCGGCTCGCGCGCCATTGCCGCGATCATTTCATCGTCGGTCATCCTGGCCGGATCGAGACCGAGCAGTTTGTTTTGCCGGCCGCGGAAGGCGTACAACGCGGACGCCGGTCGGCCGTTCAGCAAGGACCGAATTTCCGGCTCGCTCAACGGTTCCTTGACCAGGTCGCGCTCAGCGAACTGAACACCAGCTTGCGAAAGCACCTGCTTCGCATCACGACAGGTCGTTCAGGTCCGAATACCAAAAAATGTTACGCGTGCCACCGAACCTCCTCAAACTCACTCCTGAACAGATTTTAGGTCGCTTCAATGACGATCACGTTCAGCTCGTCGGCCACGTCTTCACAGCGGTCGGTCGCCATCTCGAGCGCGGCGTAGATATCTTTCCAACGGATGAGGTCGAGAATGTCGTCGGGATGCTCGAGGAGAATCGCCATTCCCGCTCGGGTCACCTGGTCGGCTTCGTTTTCGAGGCGGTTGACCTCAATGGTGTTGCGGCGAACGTCCTCAATCGCACGTTTATGTCGGAGCAGTGGGACGGCGACGTTGACTTCCTGAACAGAAGCAAGAATGATCTCACCCAAACGCAGGGCGGTTGGAGTGGGCTTCTCTATCTTGTACAGCAGCATGAGGTCGGCCGCGGCATCAATGTTGTCGACGACGTCGTCGATCGCCCCGGCGAGGCGCTGAATCGACTCACGCCCAATTGGCGTCAGGCGGGTGCGATGAAGCATGTCGTTAATTTCGTGGACGATGAAGTCACCGCGGTGCTCGGTCTCGGTGATCTGTGACACCTTTGCCTGGACTTCGTCGTAATTTCGCAGAAGCTCGTTTAAGAGACGGGCGGCTTCGACGAGATTCGCGGCGCCCTTGTCAAACCAATCGTAAAACCCTTGCTCAGCCGGCAAGATGGTGAATCGAGGCATCCTTCCCCCCAGCGGCGTTTCCCTGATAGACAGTATTAGCCAAGTATAGGCGATTCACACGCCGAACGACACCGATCTTACAACATCGGAATGTCGCTTCTGGCCAACCGGCCGTCCGGTCAAAGAGCCAAAGTTGACAGATTGTCACCTTCTCGCCTAAACTGTAGACACAAACTGAATACAACCTTCAGGGCAGGGTGAGACGCAATCGCGTCAATTCCCGATCGGCGGTAGAGCCCGCGAGCCGCGATGCGGCAGATCCGGTGAAACTCCGGGGCCGACGGTATAGTCCGGATGGAAGAAGGCGAACGAGCAACTTGTCGTAAGACTCGAAGCATGGTCGTATGCCTTCGAGTCTTTTGTTTTGTCCGAGGAAAACAACGTGGACTTCATGGCACGCGCCCTCGAGCTCGCGGATCTGGCGCTCGGTCGGACGAGTCCGAATCCGGCAGTCGGCGCGATTGTCGTAAAAGATGGTTTGATCGTCGGCGAAGGATTCACCCAACCGGCGGGTTGGGCGCACGCCGAAGTCATGGCATTACGCGAGGCTGGCCCGCGCGCTGACGGGGCCGACCTCTACGTGACGCTCGAGCCGTGCTGCCACTACGGCCGAACGCCACCCTGCACTGACGCGATACGTGCCGCGCGGATCCGCCGCGTATTTGTCGCGGTCCGTGACCCGTTTCCCGCGGTCGATGGGCGTGGAGTTGAATCATTGCGGACGGCCGGCCTCGAGGTCGCGCTGGGCGAACGCGAGACCGAAGCGGCAACGCTGAATCAAGCGTTTTTCCACGCGGTTCGTCACGGTCGACCGTTCGTAACCGCGAAGTGGGCCATGACCCTGGACGGGAAGCTCGCGACGTCGATCGGCGATTCGAAGTGGATCTCGAGTCCCGCGTCTCGCCATCTCGTTCACCAGGAGCGTGATGCGAGCGATGCAATCGTGGTGGGAATCGGCACCGTCCTGGCCGATGACCCACGACTCACGGTGCGACTGGAATCGAACACTCCGAAACGCTCGCCACGGCCCATTGGACCGGTCCGCGTCGTCTTCGACGCGCGCGCCCGCACTCCAGCGACCAGCCAGCTCTTCGCCGACATCCAGAGCGCACCGGTCCTCATTGCAACAACTGATGCTGCCGATCCGGAGCGCGTTCGCGAGCTTCGCCGCGTCGGTGCCGAGGTGGTCGTATTCCCAAGTCACGAGCACACCGTCGATGTCCGAGTGGTGCTCGACGAGCTCGGCCAACGCGGCGTGAATCGCGTGCTGCTCGAGGGTGGTAGCGCGCTCTTCGGGTCATTTTTCGAGCGCCACCTGATCGATCGTATCTTGGCGTTTGTCGCTTCCAGCCTGGCCGGTGGCCAGCAAGCAATCTCGCCAATCGGCGGCAGGGGTATCGAGCGCATGTCGGAAGCAAACCATCTGGCCAAGGT
>DATLSK010000053.1:0-6259 GCA_035534155.1 Chloroflexota bacterium
TCTTCGCCCGTCCGAGATCCCAGTAGTACTTTGGCATTCGTGCCGCGGCGTAGGCTTCCCAAGCGCGCGGTCCCATGCTTACCATTGAGATGCCAGGAGGCGCCATCCAGCCCTTCTGTGAGCCCGCCAGCACAACGTCGCAACCCCATTCGTCCGCCTTCAGTTCGATCGAGCTAATCGAGCTGATCCCATCGACCAGGAGCAGTGCATCAGTTTGGTGGACCACCTGGGAAATGGCGGCGACGTCGTTCGTTACCCCGGTCGACGTCTCATTCTGAGTAAGGAGCACCGCTTTGAACGGGCCCTCGGTCGCGAGCGCACGACCGACCGCGTCCGGATCCGCCGCTTGCCCCGGCTCAAACGACAACGTCACAACGTCAGCACCATAGGTACGGGCGATCTCGGCAAACCGATCGCCGAACTCGCCAATAGTTACCGAAAGCACCCGGTCACCGGGCGAAAGCGTGTTGACAATCGCCGCTTCCAGTGCTCCGGTGCCACTCGCCGTCAGCAACAACAAATCGTGTCGTGTCTGAAAGAACTTCTGAACACCGTCGGTAACTTCCGCGATCAAGTCAGCGAATTCAGGACCGCGGTGGTTAATCATCTGTTCCGCCGATGCCCTGCGAACTGAATCAGGAATCGGGGTCGGACCGGGGATACGTAACTGCACAGGTCCCTCCGTGGGAATCGACGACTGGACGCGCTCAAATTCAGAGCGCTCAGGGCTCATTTTACCACACCTACGAGGGATGCTTCGCTCGCAGAAGGCGAGCTTGCCGCAGCTTCACCTTAAGAGTTTGCCAACGTCCCCGCATCGCCTGCGCTTGCTCCGCCGAAACCACGCGCGGTCCGTAGCGGGCTTCGACGAAGGCGTTGGTGAGAGCCGTCATTTCCGGATCGACGACCGGCAGTTCGTGACGAAGCGTCGCTTCGTATTCATCGGGGGTGGTACCAGGGGCTCGAGGATGACCGAGCTGAGCCGCTCGTTCGCAAATCGACAAATAGAAATACTCGACTCGCTGCCGAGGATCCATTCGCGCGAGTGACACCAGTCGAAGCGGGCGCGTGATCGTGGGCGAGGCTTGACGAAGAAAGCTTGGCACCGCTCGAGCCACGGCCTCGGCAAATTCACGACCGACTCGACCGACCAGCCTAAGCAGCACGCGCAGGAAGAGCAACGGCAACCGAAGCAGGCCCAGGAGCGGAAGACGGATTGGCAAACCACCTCGCCGACGCCAGTACACGCTGAGCGAATAAGCGACGATGCCCAGTGCTAACGCCCAGAAGATGAGTGACCGAATCGTGTCGAACGGCGACCCGCCCGGCGGCGGGGCAGCCACCGGAGGGGGACGAGGTGGCGCAAAGGACGGTGGAGCTTGCGGCGGGCCGCTGTGATGCGGAAAAAGCGATGAGATAAGGTACATCAAGTAAAACACGCCGGCCGCGACCAGTGCAATTACTTCGGCCACGGCATAGAGAACGCCGCTGATCAAGTCGCCCAGGGTCATGGCGTAGCTCGTCGGCAAGATAAAGGCAATGATCGTCGCCACCAGCACCAGCGCCACCACCGATCCGATCCAGCGATTCTCGACCTCACTCGGGATCGGGATATGGTCGAGCCGCCACAGCGTACGCTGTCGAACGAAATGGCCTTCGCCGAGCAAACCAAGTCCTAACAGGAAATAGAGTAAGACATTCGCCAGGACGAGCTCGGTTGACGGGCGCTGAAAGCCGATGAGCTGCGAGATCGCGTTGAAGTTAAATAGTTGCTGAGTGCCGATTGAGGCGATGGCCCCCAGCACCACCAACAGCACGCCCCCGACGAGGTAGATTCGGCCAAGCTGTCGCAACGGTTCGGAATGATCGAGAGCCCGGATGCTGTCATCGTATGATGGCTGAATGGACGAAGGTCGCGGATCACTCAGCTCGCCCGGCTGCACTCGCAGCTGATTTAAATACTGGGTGCACACGTAGATCGCCGACCACGACAGCAGCAAAATCGCGGCGTCGACGAGAAACGCGAGAGTAAAGAAAGACCCCGGATTGCTCCACCAGAACCCTACATCGGTTCCCAGGTTGGCGTCGGCCTCCAGCAGGTACGGAAGGAAACGAGCCAATACCAACGGACCGACCAAAAAGACGAGCCAGTCGCGCGCGACGAAACGGGGCCGATCGAGTCCACGCGCATACACGAACGCCTCGATTCCTACCAGAGCAGTGAGCGGGGCGATAAAGGACGTATCCCAGGAAGGGACGATCGCGAGCCCAAGGCTAACGATTCCTAGGACAAAGCAAATCAGAGCCCCGATCAAGGCTATCGGTTCAAATACCGCCTCGGCCCAGGCTCGGGCGTCGAGCGCACGGTCCGGAACGTGGTCAGGAGGCAGAATCCGTTTCGACCAGCCGCTCGGCTCAACGTTGGACGGGGTGAGCCCAGTCGCGTCGAGATCACTTTGTTCCAGGTGCCCGTCCATCACGTCAAACTCCCGCGCGCCGGTTGCCGCCAGACTTCCGCGTCTTCGTCGCGCCAGATACGAAAAGCCGTCATCCCCAGGGTCGCCGCGCGCCGCTGGGCAGGTTCCCAAGCCACTGGGTTCGGGTAATCGAGGTAAACGAGGACGACATTAAACCCAGAACGACGCAGTGGTACGACCGTTTCGAGAAGTTCGTCCGTTTCCCGAGGCGTGACGACGACCAGCGTTGCTCCCCAGGGGAGACGTCGGAACTCAGTGCGGGCCTCCGACCAGAATGAGCGGTCGTCGACGACCATCAGACGGCCGAGCAGCTCAAGGATCGAAACGAGATGTGCTCGTCCTTTGCCAGGCAGGTAACCCGCGAGACCCGCCGCCTCGGGCGCCACCGGGTCGATTCCGTTCGTCAGCAGGCCGATCTCTTGGCGCAAGCCGGCCAGGTGACTAACGAGACTCGCCGCGACGACGATCCCCTGCTCCGCCCCAGCATATGCGTGCTGGCGATCGTACTCCGATCGGTTCACGTTGAGGAGCACGACGGTTTCCAACGTCATGGCCGGTTCGAGCTTACGGACTTGTAGTCGGCCTGAGCTCGCGGAAACCTTCCAGTTAATCTTCCGAAGACTATCACCGCTCTGATATTCGCGTACGCCAACGACGCGCGACGGATCCTCGTAGAGCAATTGACGGGTTCGCAAATCGCCGAACGGCGATTTCGACGGAAATCCGAGCTCGTCGAGCGGCAAGATCTTCGGGTAAACCGTCAAGTGAACGCCCGCCGCGTAATCTTGTTGCCGACCGCTAAGTCCGAACACATCGCCCAGGCCAGCGGTTAATGGTCCGATCTGGTACCAACCACGCTGCCGACAATGCAACTGGTAGTGAAAGACGCGCTTCTCGTGAGGATCGAGCGAAATCAACCGTCGAAAAAACGGCGGACTGATCAGCGACAGCGGGAGTCGATCGTGAAAGAACAGCCAGGGAATCGGTAACACGCTTCGATTCTCGATCTCCAACGTTACCTCGACGATGTCGCCAAGCAGCGCTCGCTCTTGATAGGCGCGCGTCACGCGGAGGTCCTTCATCGTGCGCTGGCTCCAAAACGTTGCCAGGAAGTACACGCCGAAGAGCAAGTAGGAGACGTTGTAAATGAAACTAATTTTGAAAACCGAGGCGATCACGAAGAGGATGAGCGCGGCGGGCAAGGCGGCAAACACCAATCACCGCCCCGCCGTCGCCACCGGTACGTCAAGCTCCTTCAGAATACTCAAGAGAACCTGCGTTCCCGTGCGGCCACGCAACTGACTCTCCGGCTTGACGATGAGCCGATGGGCCAGAGTGTACGGTGCGAGGTACTTGATATCGTCGGGAATTACGTAGTCCCGGTTACGAATCGCCGCGAGCGCTTGGGAGGTCTTGAAGAGCGCGAGGGTACCGCGCGGACTGGCACCCAGGGCGACGTCCGAGTTCGAACGAGTTGTGCGTACCAATCGAACCACGTAGTCACGCAACGACGCGTCGACGTGTACGTCAGCGATCGATTCCTGAATCGTCAACACGTCCGACGCATCGACGACTTTCCCCAAACGATCGACCGGATGGCCGTGTTCCAGATTGGCGATAATCTGACGTTCGTCGTCAAAATCCGGATAACCAATACTCAGCCGCATTAAAAAACGATCGAGCTGAGCTTCAGGCAGGGTGAACGTTCCTTCGAACTCGACCGGGTTCTGGGTGGCCAGAACGAGAAAGGGCCGAGGTAGGGCTCGAGTGACCCCATCAACTGAGATCTGGTGCTCGCCCATGCATTCCAACAGGCTTGACTGGGTCCGAGGCGTCGCGCGGTTGACTTCATCGGCGAGCAATACGTTCGCGAACGCGGGGCCCGGACGGAACTCGAACTCCTGGGAGCGTTGATTGTAGACCGAGACGCCGGTAACGTCATTCGGCAATAAGTCCGGCGTGAACTGAATGCGGCGAAAAACACCACCGAGCGACGCGGCTAACGAGCGAGCCAGCATCGTCTTACCAACGCCGGGCACGTCCTCGAGCAAGACGTGACCCTCACAGAGAATCGCCACGACCATAAGTTCGATCACCGATCGTTTTCCGACGATGACCTTCTCGACGTTGTCGATAACGGCTTCTGCGAAGTCTTTAACCGACGACACCTTGACCCGCCTCTCTTGTTTAGCTTATGATATGGGGGCTAAACGTCGAGGCTAGTGTACTTGGTTTTGAAAACGAACACAATCGCGAGTTCATCTCGCATCCTCGTGGCCGACACGATTGCCGAAGACGGCATTCGGGCCCTTCAAGAATTTGGGGACGTTCTGGTTCGCCCCACGATCAGCCCAGAGGAATTACTCGCCGCCGTGCCAGATTGCGTTGCGCTGGTTGTGCGGAGTCGAACCCGAGTAACCGGTCCAATGATCGACGCCGCGAAGAATCTTCGGGTCATCGGTCGCGCCGGCATCGGCACTGACAATATTGACGTGGAAACGGCCAGCCGACACGGCATCGTCGTGGTCAACGCTCCGACCGCCGTCGCGGTCGCGGCTGCCGAGCATACACTTGCGCTCATTCTGGCGATGCTTCGTCGGATTCCCCAGGCCCACCAATCGGTGGTAAGTGGGCGCTGGGAGCGGAATCGCTTCGTCGGGGTCGAACTGCGGGGAAAGACCGTCGGTATCATCGGCCTTGGCAACATCGGCGCGGAAGTCGCGAGGCGTCTCGCAGCCTTTGAAGTTCGGTTGATTGGTAGTGATCCGTTTGTGAACGCCGAGTACGCGTCGCGCATTGGCGTTGACCTCGTTCCGTTAGATCAGCTTTTCCAAGAAGCGGATATCATCTCGGTCCACGTCCCGCTCACCGCCTCGACGCGCAACTTGCTGAATGCCAGCCGGTTTCAGCAAATGAAGACTGGGGTTCGCATTGTCAACTGCGCCCGTGGTGGCGTCGTCGATGAAGCTGCGCTTGTCGAAGCGCTCGCTACTGGCAAAGTCGCCGGTGCCGCGCTGGACGTATTTGCTCAAGAACCTCCAACCAATCGTGACTTACTGGACTCGGCGAACGTCGTCTTTACACCGCATCTGGGCGCCTCGACCGAAGAGGCACAGGTTGCCGCGTCGGTTGAAGTGGCTCAACAGATCATCGCGGTACTGGAAGGGCGTCCAGTTCGCTACGCTGTTAATGCGCCGGCAATTCTTCCAGAAAGCCTCGCCGCGCTTGGGCCGTACATTACCCTGGGCGAACGACTCGGCGAGCTGATGAGCCAGCTCACCGATCAACCCCTCAACTCAATCGAGATCACCTACGCTGGGCAAATCGCCGACATGGACATGACCGCCGTTAAGTCGGCCGTCGTCAAAGGATTGTTGGAGTCGGCATCTCCCGAGCACGTCAACCTGGTCAACGCCTTGTTGTTGGCTCGTTCGCGAGGCCTCCAGGTCGTCGAAGCACGGTGCTCGACGCCACGGGAAAACTACGCGAACTTGATTTCGCTGCGTGTTCCGGGGACCGGAGGATTCATTCAGGAATTGGCTGGTACCGTTCTCAATCAAGAGCCACATCTTTTGCGGGTCGACCAATACCGCGTTGATGTTCTCCTCGCCGACGGCTATCTCTTCTTCGTTCATCACGTCGATCAGCCTGGCGTCGTCGGCCGGATCGGTACCCTGCTCGGGGCGGGCGACGTCAACATATCGGCGATGCAAGTCGGACGATTGGAGCCGCGCGGCGAAGCGATGATGGTTCTCGCCGTTGACGAGCCGATCACCCCGGCG
>DATLSK010000054.1:0-16679 GCA_035534155.1 Chloroflexota bacterium
GGCCAACGTCCTCGCCCTGATTCGACGTCGGCCGATCACCCTTGGCGGCTGGGTCGCCGACCGCGACCTCCGTGCCCGGCAGCTTCAGGTTAAGGATCACGTCGGCGGCCGCTGGCTTCCCTTCCTGCCGGACGCCTACTTCGAGCTTCACTACGCGACCGGCCGAGTTCAATGCTGTCTTCTCGAGGTTGATCTGGGGACGCACGCCCTCAAAGGAGTGCGCCGTAAGCTCCGGGCGTTCGAGCTATTCCTCGCGGAGGGTCTCTTTGCCCGGACCTGGCATCGCGACGACTTCGAGGTCCTCATCGTCGCGCCCTCGGAAAAGCGCCTTCAGACCATCACGAACATGGCTCGACAGGTGGTCGACCCCAATCGGTGGGACGCCTATCTGTTCGCCACGCGAGACGTCCTGGAGCGATCACGCTTTGCCGACACTGAGTGGCGGTGCCTCGATGGTTCAACCTACGGACTACTGTTCGCCGATGCCTCGGAGGCGTCGGCTGGCAGTCGATCTCAGGTGACGCGATGAGGAACATCACCACTGCGAAGCGCGCGAGGAGGTCGAGAGTCCTGGGGCCCCCGCGACGGGACTCTCGGCGGGGTCATGAAGGAGACGAACGTGATAACTAGCGAACTGCCTCGGACCAGACTCCTGCGAGCTGACGAGGTTGCCCGAATACTCAACATTGGTAAGTCCACGGTTTACTTGCTGTGCCGTGAGCAAAAGATTCCGCACGTCGTGATCGGCCACTCGGTAAGAGTTCCTGAGGATGCGTTGCGGGAGTGGCTTGAAACCCTACTGAGCTTGCCAAACGAAACGTAAAGCGCTTAAATAATAAGTAGAATAAAAGTTCTGATGAGGTTGTGATCGTGGCACGAGGTTTCATTGTCAAGCGGGGCGAGGCCTACCGCATCGGCGTCGAACTTCCGCCTGATCCAACCACCGGGAAGCGTCAACGCCACTGGGAAACGTTCCACGGGACGAAGAAAGAGGCGGACAAACGGCTGACCGAGCTCCAAGGGTTCGTTGACCGGGGACGCCTGGGCGCCAACTCCAAGATGATCCTGGCGGACTTCTTGGATCTCTGGCTCGAGCAGCACGCCGAGACCAAAGCGGCCAAGACGTCGCTCCGGTACCATCAAATTGTCCAGCATCAGCTGAAGCCACATCTGGGACGGGTGCGGCTGGATCTACTCACTCCGGCGGTGATCTCCGGACTGGACAAGAAGCTACGCGCTCAAAATCTCGCTCCCCAAACTCGCCAGCACGCCTATCGGGTTTTGCACACTGCGTTAAACTACGCCTTGACTCTTCGGTTAATCGTGACACACCCGATGGATGGCTTGCAAGCTCCGAGTGTGCCCAAAAAAGAGATGCAAGTTTTCGACGTCGCCGAGGCCAGAAGGTTTCTTGACACCTGCCGCACGGCCCAGCTTCAGCGCTGGACTGACGCCGATCGGCTAAAGTGGCTGGCGTTCTTTTCCGTCGCCCTGAATACCGGGATGCGGGTGAGCGAACTCCGCGGGTTGCGCTGGCAAGATGTGGACTATGAAGCTTCCGAGCTTCGAGTCCGCCAGAACGCCTTACGGATTCCCAAAGTCGGTTGGGTGCGGAAGTCGACTAAGACGTCCGGCAGTGTCCGCTCAATCTCGATCGATGCGACTCTGCTTGACATGCTCAAGCGACATCAAGCTGAGGTCGTGAATCTGAGAGTTTTGTCTCCCAAGTTTGACGAATACGATCTCGTGTTTCCGTCCGAGGCGGGGACCCCTCTGGAGGATCGAAGGATTCACTACGTGTTCAAGCATCTCTGCGAGCTGGCGGGCGTGAAGAAAATCCGGCCATACGATTTGCGTCATTGCTGTGCCACGCTGCTCCTGTCGGCGGGAGTGAATCCGAAGGTCGTTCAGGAGCGGCTCGGTCATGCCTCGGTGACGTTGACCCTTCAGACCTACTCCCACGTTCTCCCCAATATCCAAAAAGACGCGGCGCAGACGTTGGGAAAGCTCCTTGGTTAAATCCGGTGCCATTTCGGTGCCATTTGACGTTTTTGATCAGTTGGAACGGAGTCTGAGGACCTGGAGCGATGAAAAAGTGCCCGTGAATAGGGCACTTTTCCTGGGTACCCCTGCCCGGACTCGAACCGGGGCGCACGGTTTAGGAAACCGCTGCTCTATCCGCCTGAGCTACAGGGGCTTGATTAAAATCGATCTCATGAGAACGGCCGTCGCCCTGGTCGGAGGGTATCTCCCGTACAAGCCAATACATAGAAACATCGGCCTAGATTTGTAACTATAGGGTACCATTCCTTCTAGAGACAGTCAAAGTCGGTGCTTCGGCTTGGAAAATGGTGACGGAAGGATGGTCCAGGGATTCCCTGACGATCAACGCGATGGCGTGCCGAAACTCCGTCGCGAAATCGGCCTGATCGGTCTCACGGCATACGTTGTCGGAATGATCCTCGGCGCCGGTGTTTACGCTCTGATTGGAAAGGCGGCATCGCTCGCCGGCGACAGCCTCTGGCTCGCGTTTCTGTTGGCGGCGGTCGTGTTGCCCATTGGTCTACTCCAGATACCTGGTCACCGTCCGAATAGCTAATTCTTGATTGCGAAATCAGGATCGGCGGGCGATAATGGGGCGGGCTGCCGCCAGGGTGGCTACTTTCCGCATTGAGGGGCGTCCATGACCGTACCGTTCGTTCTCAACCACGAGGTACTCACTGCCCAGGTTGCTGAAATCAAGGAACGTAAGGGGCCGCCGCCGTGGTCGGAGCGGGTCGTCGCGACCGACGAATTTTATGTCACGGTTATCTATCAAGCGCCCGGTCACGAAAACGACCACCATTATCACGAGCACGACGAATCCTGGGTTATCCTCGAAGGCGAGCTCGCCTGGCATTACGAACACGCTCCCGAGCCGCACCGAGTCAAGGCGGGCGACGTCGTTTTCGCGCCGAAGAACCTCTGGCATCACATCGAAGTCCTGGGAGACAAGCCTGCCATCCGAGTCGGCATTACCGCCGCCGGCGAATACCATCGCTATGACCGTCCCGGCTGCCGGCGCATCGAGCGCAAAGGCTAAATCCCACCAGGGGCGGTACCGCGAGAATCGACAGTGTTGCGCTTTCGCCCCAGCGGCCAGGTCGCGTTCGGTCATGGCACATGCGGAGCAGCGGGCAATGGGTTGGCGAACCGAGAATCAGGAACCCGGGCCCGCGCTCCGGCTGCGCCGTTTCGCGCGCATCACTCCGGCAGATGAAAGAATCGTTTCTGCCGGCGGACCAGCTCTCCCAGGGCTTCGTGGACATCGCGCTCATTGCTGGCGTCAATACGTTCTACCAGGCAACCGCTTTGCCGAAGCTCTTCCTCGATTTCGACGAGCTTTACCGTATCGTCGCCGATCACGGTAACCCGCCGCGCCTGTTGGGCTTCGGCTAAGCGGAAGCCAACCGTCGGCTCGAAGACCGCAAGGTATTCCAGTGCCCCGGCGATCATGTGGCGCGGCGACCAGTCACCGGTCGAACGTTCAGAAAACGATAGGAACAACACATAGTGGTCGATCGTCCGACCGTCCGAATCGGCCGCGGGGATCTCCAGCTCCTCTCCCACGTCAACCGGATCTAGCAAATAGGCCGGCACGTCCACGGTCACGTCGAAGGGCACCACTTTTTCGAACGTCACGGTCGGTTCGGGCGCCTGGCGAGGATGCTTGGGGAGTGCTTTCAGTGCGTCGACCGTCGGCAGGCGGGTTCCGTCGCGCTTGTACCAGGCATGATAATCAACTGGATCACTTTTACCGGCATTTAAAGTCCAGAAAGCCACGTTGAAGAGATATTCCGGTAGCTCGTCGTCGAGAGCCATTCGAGCGATTTTCGCCGAGCGCTCGGCGTGCAGGGCGTCGCCGATTGGCGGAAAACCAGCGTGGTTCTGTGTACCCGGTACCAGTCCAGTTTCACCGGCGATGAGCGGGAACGAGTCGCCGAGCTGCCGGCGCACGATCGCGTCGTACCATTCGTATAAGCGAAAACCCTGATGATCTTCGTACTCTGGCGGTGTCGTATATGGTCGCGCCAACGGCCAGCACCTCGGACCACCTTGTCCCCATTCGAGAGGTAAATTGCTGGCGTAATTATGGACGCAGATTCCCAGACGATCGACGACGGTTCCGGGCGCCTGTTTGGCTACATCCTTGAGCAATTGCTCGAGAAAGGTCAGGTCCCAGTAGTGGCCACCGGGCGCGAGTGGACTAACCAGGGGAAAAAGTCCGGCCTCGGCGATTTGTCCCAGGGCCGGTACGAGCAGGTCGCTGAACCGCCTGGGCAATCCAGGCAGGCACCAGTCCGCCGCCGTCCACTCGGTTGCGAGATTTGGTTCCTGGTACACGTGCAGGTAGTGTACCCCCTGGCTGGCGTACTCCCGGCAGAGCGCGGAAAAAGCGCTCGGGTCAATCGCGCGAATGGGCCGGATCACGATCCGGATCACTGGTTCGATGTCGTGGGCGATCAGCTCGCGGAGGAACGCGCTCGGAACTGCTTGCTCGAGAGTTGACGGGAGCACGAGCCAGCTTGCGCCAAGCTGGACAAGCTCGTCAATCCAGAAGCGGATCTCGTCGTCGCGGTACTGACTTTCATCAGTACAGAAATTGAAGCCGATTCCCGTATCGCCGGCCGGCCGCGGATATTCGTTCAGTTTCATCCCGCTATCTCGACACGACGGTTTTCAGGACGTTGCCGGCGTCGTCCAGTGTCACGTGGACGAACTTGGCAATCCGACCGCCGTCTTCGGTAGAAATTTCCTTGCGAGCAGTGATACCGATCACTTCGGTGGCGGCGCCGGCCTCGGGCTGAGCCTCGCGGTGGCCGCGGTGCTCACACGTTCCCAGGCACGTCGATCGCCGCACCACCCGGACTGAGCCGTTCGCAATGTCCGGGCTGAGCGTTACCGCCAGCTCGATCGCCGTGCGCAGGAAAGCCGGAGAAGCCACTCGGCCATTCGCAGTTGCTTTACTTTGATTGCAAAGCAGCTTCAGATCGGGCGGCACCTCTTCGGCTTCTTCCTCGTCGCCAGGCTGGAAGAGCGCGCAGAGCGGGTCTCCGTAAAGCACGAACTCGAGCAAGGTCTTTTGATCGTCGCCGTCCAGATGCCCTTGCCGTTCAATGCTCAACTGCACATACTGTTGCTTCGCCCGCTGCAGTGCTGAACCGACCCAATCCCCTCGTCGAACGTTTTCCCAAAACAGGGTAGCGAGCAGGTCAGATGCTTCGAGGGGAGGTTGGCTCGCTCCGTAGCTTCCGACCGTCGATCCCACGAAAGCGGCAGCACCCTCGCTTAAGATTCGCAACGCCAGTGATTGAGCGCTGCTCTTCGAAAAGATGTGGGCGCCAAAGTTGGCGCTACTGAAGACGACTGGCGCGTTTAAGTCAGATGCAGAAAGATGATCCGCGGTTAGCGCGACCGGCAAGAGGATGTCGTCGTCTGCCTCGGTGGGTAGATCCTGGCCATACCAGGTTGGTCCATCCGCTACCCCATGCAAATTGAAGTGGAGCAAACGGCGACCGGCGAGTAGGCGCGCATCCATTTCACTGGCGAGTGTTGGCGGACTGAAGCGGAAGAGCGTTTCGTTACCTAATGATGCCAGGGTTTGCTCGGTAACTTCGCGCCAAGCGTTTGTCGCGCACGCGAAGCCGATGGCGCTGGACTTGCCAAAGCCAAGCGCGCCCAACGCCGCCCGCCCCGCGCGGAAAAGATTCAAGCCGTTTGAAGCGAGCGCGCGTTTGCGACGTACCTCAAGGAGTGTATCAATTTGTCGAAGCAACAGGCCAAGGTTGCCGCCTCCGCCGTCGGGGAGCCGGCCAATTGGCAGATCCGGGGCATAGATTGATCCACCCGGACGAACGGCGTACGGATTGTCGGTGGGAACCGCCGGATCGTCGTCATCGGCTGGATTTGGTAAGTGGAAAAAAGGCACGACGTCATCGCCCCCGATCAGCAGAAGCACCAGGACTTTCGTACTGTCACGCTCCAGAACGTCGATCAGTTGGTCGATCGCCTTCTTGACATCTTCGCAGCTGGTCGTCGACACGGTGTCCAGGTTATGTTGCCCCATGCTCCCCGGATCGTCGACGAAGGCAGTAACGAAGTCGAAACCGTCTTCGTCCAGCTCACGCGCCACGGTTTGCAGCCGCCGACCTAAACGTTGAAAACCATCGTAACCGTACCGAGACACCAGCGGTCCTCGACAACTCACGGCGAGAACGTGGCCCAGCACCGTCCGCTCGCGCCCGTCTCGGACTACCGACGTTGAAGCCGTGCTGTTGTCGACGTCGTCGCGTCCGTCGGCGGTCGACGAAAGAGACGTCGCGGGATCGACAGTCTGATCCAAATCTCTGGCAACTGCCGCCGGCGGCGACCACTCATCATCCGCGAACTCGTCGGTGACTGATGGAAATACTCCGAGTGCCGCCTCGACCTCATTCGGGGTCGCTTGCAGCCCCTCGGGTAGTTCGACGTCGACGTCGAAGGACAGGATCGGCGGCCGAACGCTCGTCCCACGGAAGAGCGCGCGAGCGATGGTCGCGCTTGGGTCCAGGGCGACTGCTTGATGAAGCATGTCTACCCCCACCACTTCGCGCTCCAGGTCGCAGGCCAGGATGTGGCCTTGAATCAGCCGCGCCTTCAGAAAACGCGGATGCCGCGCCAAGAGCTGTCGACAGGTGCGCTCGGCGTCGGTGTGCCGTCCCACCCGCCAGAGCGCCTCGGCGCGCTCGAGAAGCAGGTAAACGTCGGCGGGACGACTAATCAGGAGGCGGTTGACCCCGTCCAGGGCGCGTTCCAATTCACCGTGTCGCAGTTGCCAGCGAATGACCGCGACCGGGGGAACGGGATCGAGCTCATCGGGTGTCCCCGGACGCTGGGCGTAGAGCTGAAGCAAGCTTTCGCGGACCTCAGCGTTGTTTGGACTCAGCTCGTAGGCGTGCTCGAACGCCCGAACCGCGGCATCGAATCGCCCTGCCGTGCTATGAAGCACGCCCGAAGCGCCCAAAGCCAGCACATTCTCTGGATCGACTTCAAGAACGTAATCAAACTGTTGGCGTGCCTCATCAAAGTTACCGAGCTCGAGCAGAGCTTGACCGAGCAGTCGTCGGGCGTGTAGATCGCCCGGATACGATTCGAGCACTCGCTCGCAAAGGTCTCGGGCGTACTCAATCACTCCGAGACGGATCGCCAGGTCGGCCCTCCGGAGAACGTCGCGTAACTTCACCGTTTTTTTTCAAACCTCGCGTGATCAGAGCCTATCAGGTCACCGCTCGCTCGCACTCGTCTCGTCAACGGCCGAGCTCGCGCGACTCTCGCTAAAGAACGTCTGCCCGATGATGATACACCGGTTCTGTCGGATCCAGCTCACTCGCTCGGCAGGGTTCCCGAAGAGTCGCTTCTGCTGGCTCTTGAAACTGATATCTGATTTCAAGTTGGTCACGATGCATCGGCGCATTTGCTCGCCACTCGGCACCTGAATCAGCGTCGTTGATTTCGCGATCGTGCCTGACGGTACTTGCTCCCGTCGAACTTTACATTATAAGTGAGCCATGGTCTAGTCAAGCGAGAGACTCATTAGAGGATGCATAAAAAAAAGGCAGAGTGCGAGATTGTCGCGCCGTCGCGTGACCTGGCGGATCTACAAGATGACGAGCCAGCCGACTTCGGGCCGGATCACCGGATCAATTGATGACTTGCAAGGATATGCGGTCGTAGCCGGTTGCACCATTTGGGAAAGGCGTCGCGCGTCGGTCGGTTTGGACTTGACCGGTTCCGTCGGTGGCGCGCACCGCCAAACCGTACCGCCCCGGTCGGGCGGGTTGCCAGTGCGCCGACCAAAACGTCCAGGTTTGCAGTCCGAGCGACGGTTGGAGCATTGCCGCGAGCCACGTCGAACCATTATCGGTAGAAAACTCTACCTGCTTTATTCCTCGGCTGCCGGCGAAGGCCACTCCGCCGACGAGCACATCACTCATGCGAACGACCGCTCCGTCTGACGGAAAGTCAATTCGAGACATCGTTTGGACGATCGATTGATTCGACCACCCCTGGCCCTCCCAGTAGCCAACCGGCGCCGTGGTCGTAAGCTGAATACCAGTCAACCACTTCGGGTTTTTCATCCCGAACGTTCCGGTGTTCAGAACACGCAGCGGGAACCCGTGCTTTTGGGGCAATTGCTGGCCATCGATCAGATAGACGAGCAACGTATTCGGGTCCATGGCAATGGCCAGCGGCATATTTTCGCTATAACCGTCGACGCTGCTGAAGTATAGATCGGTCGCCCCGGCTTTGACGCCTGCCTTCTGGAGCACATCGGACATCCGAACGCCGGTCCAGCGCCCGTTGCTCATCAAGTTGCCGCCGACGTCGTTGGAGATACATTCCAACGTCCGGATCGTCTCGTGAGCAGGCATCGCGCGAATGTCCTCGTAGGTGAGGACGAGAGTAGAGGCGACCATGCCGGTTACCGTGAGTCGCCAGGTCGACAAATCAACCGTCGGATCGACCAGGTTCTTCGACACTTCATAGAATTGAGCGACCGGTGTTACCGGAGATGGCCAATGGGGAGTCGTCTCATCGGCAGAGTTTCCGTTACCAGCCCCGGCGGCGGGCAAGGACGGCAGGGTGCCGATCACCATCCGCCCTAAAATCGCCGAGACAAGCACACTGATTCCACCGCCGAGCAGCAGGCGTCGCCCGGCGCTCGTCTCGATCGGGCCAGATCGTTGCGGGTGTCCGACATCCGGCGCGTCGAGCGCAAACTCGTGTTGGTAATATGAGACGGTCGCGCCGTAGGCCGCGAAGGCCAGGAAGCTGGCGAGGGCGACGCCCAGGTTTCCGGCAAAGATACCCTGGCCGGCTAATGGCAATACGAGTAATCCGGTGACGAGCCAGAGTGCGCCGGCCAGAATGTAGGGCTTTGGCCAGCGGGCGAGAACGACGCCGCCCAATCCGGCCAAAACAAGCTGCCCGACGAGCAACGTCGCGAAGAGAAGCGGCTTTCCCAGATAGAACAGCCGATCCAAGAAGAATGAAAAGACTGGACCTGGCAGAAGCAAAATCAGGCGGTCCTGGACAAGCTCAGCGAGAGTTGGCACGCCAGCCGCGGTGCGGCCCAGCAATTCAACAACCAGGAACACACCGCCAGCCGCGAAGCCAATCCAAAATCCCCGCATTGTCGCCTCCGGCTCGCCTTTGCCCGAGATGATCCTAACACGGGCCGACCGGAGCCGCAATTTACCCGCTTCGGCGTAGATCGACGCGCGGAACCAGGGCCGGATCGAACTCGCCAAGTCGTTTGGGGCCGAGTCGTTCGATTTCTTTTTGAGCGCGGTCGGCATCGGCCAGCAAACGCGCAACGTCGACGCCCTGACAGACCGGCACAAACCACCGAAGAAATTTCTGGCCACTGGCAAGCTTGGCGACAGCCCCGTGATAGTTACCTCGACGCAAATGGTACATGCCCACGCCGACCAGAAGAATGCCCTGGTAGAGGTAACGGACTGGGTCTGCTTCCGCACGCCAAAGCGCTTCCAAAGTCTCGTGCTGCTCGAAGAATTCTTCGCGATTGAACTCAGCGATGCCCTGGCGCAGGAGATCTGGTGGTGGCTCGTCGCCACGGTTGGTTTGAAAAGGCCCATAGCGGTCCGGCTGATTAATGGCCATTGAGACAACCTCGCTTCTGATCGCGCGGGATTAGGACATTGCCACGTCACTATCTCACTTCTATGAGCATCGCTCCAGCAATCGGCCCGTGACCGGTGGCTAGCCACCCGACCTGCCCGTCGGAATTTGGATGGTATCAGGTCTGTTAAAGGCAAAGTACCGATCTACCATGAAGTGCGATGGAGCCGCCATGACCTCTTGGCGGATCCGACCGTCAGCCGCGATCCACTCTTCGTAGATCGCTTGCGAGGCTGGCGCGTAGAAGGCGACAATCGAGCACACTTGACCATCAAGCGTCGCATGGCCAACCGTAATCGCACCCATGCCAGTTTTCAGGTAGTCGAAGTCGCCGGTCGGCCAGGCGTAAACGGATGCCCCGGAAAACATCTCCCAATGCTCGCTGGCAACCGAACCCTGATAAACCGTGCCACCCTGGTGAATGACCGATTCGCCCGCGGGTGTTTGAATTTCCTCGACGTCAGGCGCCGCGAAGCGGTACGACGATAAGACGAGACCACCGGCCCCGTCACTCAACGACTCGGTCATCCGAACGGTGTGAAGCCCCTCCATCACCCCGGCGGCTCGAGCGAGTAGTGCTTTCGCGGTAGAGTCGACCGGCGCGGCGCCTGCATGTGTCATCTGAAACGCGGTCGTCGCCGTTCCGATGCTGCCATTGACGTGATAGAGCAGCAGTTGCGCCTGCCAGATTGCGAAGGCGCCGGGGATCAGCGCCTTTGCGCTGAACGTACCGTCGTTGCTCCTGGTCAAGCTCAGGATATCCTTGGGCCCTTGAGCGCTGAACGAAAGATCATCGGGGGTAAGCTCGAGGTACGCGCGGTCAACGGGCGAAGCGGTAGCGTCCCCTTTCAACGTTACCACGAACCGATTCAGTCCGGTCCGTCCCGGATCGATGCCGAGCCCCACGGACTGGCCTCGATCGGTTCGCAACGGTTCCGCGAAGGGTGCGCCAGCCAATCCGAGCGCTCGGGCAGGATCCGCCAGGATCTGCCACGGAGTCCGGGCCGGGCCGAGCGAGGTTAGGAGGCCAGTGCTCAGCAGCACGAGCACCCCGAGCGCCGCTTCTGACCAGAGCAACCCCACGGAATGTCGGGTGAAAAATGCTTGTACGTCACCCGGCCAGCGCCCACGGGGTCGCCCGGTCGTTATAACTGGCACGGTAAGAAAGTGATTGATCGCCGCGATAAGCAGTACACCAACGACGAAAACGTGTTTCAGGAGCAATCCGCGTCCATATCCCGTCGAAAGGTACGAAGTCGGCCCAGCCAGGTACAACCAGGTGTTGTAAAGTCCGGTGCCGACGACGATCAACATTGCCCATCCGGCGAGCCGAGAGAACTTTGCGATGATCGAACCGAACCGATCGGTGTGGACGGAGCCTTCGGACCGCGACATAGTCCTGGCTAGTCCAGCCAGCGCGAGCAGGCCCCCGAGCCAAACCGCGACGCTCGCAAGGTGAAGCCAATCCATCAACAACGTGAGTAGCTTGGCCAGTTGAATGACAACTGTCGCGACGCGCAGGTAAAGCGGTGACGCCGCGCCCCAACCGATGGTCGTTTGCACCAGCGCGACGTAGGCGAGCAGATTACCGGACGCGGCGTGCCCGGACCAGGCAACGTCGGTGATCAAGCCAAAGCCAACCGCCAGCAACCCGAGCCAGATCCAGCGCGGAGATCGCCGAGCGCGCTGCACGTTGACTTCTAAAACAACCGCGAGCCCCGCCAGTGCGAAGCGAGCGAGCCACATTGCTCCGAATCGGCTGCCAAACACGACGACGCCCGCCACTTTTTCGGCCGATTGTGCAACGGCGCCTTGAGCTGACGCCAGGGGAACTTCGTCGAACAGGCGCAGCACCTGACCGACAACGAGAACGAGCAGGGCACCACGAATCAATAGGTGCAACCAGCGCGCGGCCGGATCATCCGAATCTCGACTCGATTTCGGCGTCCAGGAGCGGTCGATAAAGAAGGCAAAGAAGGCGGTTCCGACGATCACCGAAACGCCCAGGTAGGTTAGCCATCGGCCAAGCACACCAATTGGTGTCGCGGCCTGTCCATTCACCGCGTCTAACTGGCGCGGCGCGATCACTGGAACGCTGGCAGGCACGCCAACCCCGAAGGCGAAGACCCCGGCCGTACTGTGTCCATCGTCGGCGCTGACCACGTGCCACACCACCGTGTACGTGCCGGATGGGAGATTAGAAGGAAGCCCGACCACCAGGACGGTCGAATCGGCCGGATCAACCTGGCTCGGTCCGGTGGCAACGTTTCGCTTCACGTCGTCGTACACCACGAGATTGGAGAGTCGGGGTTCGAGCGACTCGCTAAACCAGATCTCGACCCGTCGGGGGGACTGACCAACCGACGAGTTCGCGGCTGGCGACGAGCGAACCGGGTAAGCGTGGGCCAGCGCCACCGCGGGCCAGAAGTTCCAGAGGAGCGCGACGCCGAGAAAAACGGCTCTGACAATCGGTCTTGGCGATGGGAGACTAGCCAGGTTCGGTATCGGCCGTGCTGACGTCACTTGCCGCTTCGATCCATTCGTTCAGTGCAAGCAAGAACAAACCGATCACCAGCACGTGAATTGCCGTGCACCAGAGGCAGATTGATCCAATCAGAAAAAGCTCGGAATAGATCAAATAGAAAACGACCAGGACGCCAATGCCCGACCAGACCAGCCATAAACTCTTCCAACCGGCCGACCCGGCCCGAGCGAGCCGCAGTTGGGGACCAGCCACCAGCGCCAACGTGACCAGAAACCAAACGACCCCCAGCAAAGCAACCGGAATCGGGCCAACATTTGACTCCGGACTGGTGGTGACCTGCTCGCAGTTAATTGCGCCACCGGTCGCGCAGAGCAGGGCAACCTGTCCCTGCGCGTAGTGGACGACCGTCAAATAGATCGAGATTCCCAGGCCGACGAGGGCGAAAGCGCCCGCCCCGAGGCGGGCGCCGCTCACTGACCGGCCTTCGGCGCTGCCTGGGCACTGAGCTTCGCTTCCAGAGTTTTGATCGCGGGCTGGCCGCAGACATTAGCCGGAGTATCACCGGTCGCATGACAGATTGCGGCCGTGATCTGATTCGCCGATCCGACGATTGCTTTCGCGTCGTCCGTGCTCGGATTATTCAGATTCCCGGCGATCTGATCCCAGGTACGGTTGTCGAGCGAACCCGGCGAGAACTGCGAGCCACTGACGATGAACTGGTTTGCCAGATCGAGGAACGGAATCGAACCGGCATTCTGGGCAGCAATGTACGGCGGAGCATCGTAGGTGCTCAGCAATTGCCGTTGTTGCGCGGTCGGCGTCTGAAGAGTCGCGTAACCGGTGCTCGTCCGCTGATTGCTTTGCATTTCTACCGGACTGAACTCGATGTAATCACTCTGGTACGTCGAGCCAACGAAGGTGAACGTCGGGGTTGACGGGTAGACGTCGTCAGACGCTGAGCGCGATGTATGCAGATTACTGAACTTTCCGAATCGGCTTAGCGCCACGACTAATCCCCAACGCTCGGCCGCGCAGAACGGACAATACTCGGCGCCTTCGTAAACGATCAACGGATGACCGCTGGCCCCTTTTAGGATCGGAGCACCGGTCGAGATCGGGAGAGGCTGTGCGGTTCCTTGACCAACCTGATTGAGGGTCGTATCCGACACGCTCGTCAAAGCCTGCATGACCGTCGCCGAGACGGCGTCCGCCGAACCGGACGGAGCAGTCGCGGACCCGGTGAGCGGCAAGACAAATTTGACGACACCCATCGCCACGATAACGAGCACGATGATCCCACCGACGATCGCCGTGATCGGCCAGGAGCGGCCGCTCCGAGGGCGTTTACTGGTCAGGCGTTGACTGGTGGGCGGCGGAGTGCTGGGAGGTGCCGGAACACCTCGCCGCGCGGCCGTCCGAGCGTTGGCCGCTTGGTTCCGATCTTTCGACCGGCGTTGGGAGCTCATCAGACGTTCACTCTCCGTTTTCTTGCTGCTCGAAAGTCAGGTCAGGTCCAGACAATTGAGCCATTCAATTCATGATGGATTGTAACATTCCATACGCGAACCATGATAATAAGCATTCGCGAACGAGCGTGCGAAACTCCGATCTAGCAGTTCGAGACGCGACAACTCCAGTGCCGTTAACGTCATCACACCAACCTCACATCAGGGAGTTGGGGTCGCCAGGGGGCCCACGGCGCTACCGTTGCTGGTCGACGCATTGACCACCGATTTCAAGTAGTTCAAGACGTCCCATCTTTGACTATCGGTCAGTTTTCCTTTGAAGGCAGGCATGGCCGATCCGGGGAAGCCGTTGGCAATCCAGTTTTCCAGATCGCCATCCGGATGCAGCGGAATGTGCACGACCAGATCGGCCGGGCGCGGGTTGAGCGAGGGAGCCATTGGACCATCCCCTCGCGCGTCGATTCCATGGCAAACCGCGCAATTTTGGCGAAAGACCTCGGCTCCATCGGCGATCGATTGCGCCGTGGCAGGATGGGCCAGTGCCTGGGTGCTCGCCGCTTGTTGCGCCTGGGCCCTCTGAAAATCGCGACCCGCGAAGCCGATGCCCAGGCCGCCAATACATAACCCGCAAACCGCCACCACCGCCGCACGGCGAAGATCCTGCTTGCGCAGCCACAGTCCCCGGCCAAACGACAGAATGCCAAGAACCACGATGATTAGGCCGACGTAAAACTGCCAGCTTAGTGGGAGCGCGGCCGCTTGCAGTGTTTGGGCTCCTTGCGAGGTTACGTCGAAGCCGAATATCGCGCTGGCGTCTCCGCGTCCCGGTCGTCGCACGTCGACCTCGGCTTCCCACCGACCTGCCACCGCGAGATCACTGCTTTGACCTGCAAATCGTCCGCTTCCCTGCTGCTTGAGAACGACTTCAGTGACCCCGAGATTCTGATCGAGGAACGTGAAGCGGATGCGGACCTGTTGAGCGTCGGCGGCAAGCTGACCGTTCGCATCGCGTACTTCGACCTGATACGTATTCGGACCCGGTCGGCCGGGATTCAACAATAGATTGACCTGCAGATCGCCGGCCAGCGCGGTCTCATTAAACGGCCCGGACCCGGACGAGGCGAATTGCTGGGGTGGACTCAAGCTCGTCATGACTCCAGCCGCGGCGATCACCGCCACCGCGAACAGAAGCTCAAAGCGCGCGGTCCATCGGAAGGTGCCACCCAGAGCGTGAACGTACGTCAGCACGGACGGTGTGGTCGCCGCCCGTCCCTGCTTGAAGCCCGGCAGAATGACAAAGTGGTTGACCGCGGCGAGCGCGATCAATGGGAGGATCAAGAAGATTTTGACCAGAAGCGCCTGGCCATAACCGTTGTCGAGCAGATTGGCGACCGTGCCCACGTGAATCAACGCCTCGGCCAGGCCGGTCAAGCCAACGACGCCAAGCGACGCCCCGGCGACGACCGAAAAGCGAGGAACGAGTACGCCCAGGGCATGGGACAACTCCAAGCCAGGGCCGCGCCGAAGAAGTGCCGGCATGAGGACCGCGAACTGAAGCAACCCGCCAACCCACACGGTCGTGGCTGCGAGGTGCAGCCAGTCCGTCGCGACGCCCAGCGGCGTCAACGCGCCGATCGCGGCGCTATGACTCGTCAAGGAGACCGTGAGGAGCATTGCCCCGCCGACGAAAACCCCTAGCTGATCGAGACGGCGAACGCCCGGCATTTTGTCGTCCGTCCGCCGGATCAGCAGTATCGCGCCAACCGCGAGCCCAAGGAGCATGCGCAGGATCCAGTATCGCCCATATTGAGTCTGAATCGCGACCTGCAGAACCGGACCGCCGATTGCGCCGAGCAAGGAAGACCCGGTGGCGATCGAGGCCTGGTTCAGCAGGAAAATGATGTTGCCGATCAGGAATAGCAGCCAGCTTGCCACGGCAGCTTGCTGTTGTGGGAATTCAATCGGTAGTCCCGCGGTCTCTTGAACGATCCAAAAAGCGAACGAGCCGATCAGCGCCGTGACGGCGAGCAGGATGAGCCAGCGAAGGGCCATCTCGAGCGGCGAACCGGAGACCGCGCCCGACGCAACACTCGACGTCAAGCGGGGAGTTGGCGCGACACTGGTCACGCCAACTCCGAATGGAACGATGCCCCGAACGATGTGACCGTCGACTTTCGACTGGGTTACCCAGGCGATGGCATAGGTACCTTTCGGAAGATTGGGCTTGAGACGAACGATCAGGGAAAGGGGATCATTCGGGTCGACGTGGCTGTCGCCAGCGTCGACCCGCTGCTGGTTGGTGTCGTAAACAACGACCTGAGAAAAGCTCGGCTCGAGCGCCTCGCTGAACCAGAGCTGGACGCTGGCCGGCGAGGTCGCCAGGGTCGCGTTCGCCGGCGGGTTCGAACGAACGAGATTCGCGTGGGCTGACGCGAACCCGGTCGTCAGTCCCAGGATAACCAGAGCCACGGTGAGTGCGGTTACCAAGCGCCGGCCTGGTCGGGGAAGTTGAAATGCCTTTCCGGTCACTTGTCCTTACCCCCGGGATCTTTCTTGCTATCCCGACCAACCAGTAAGACAACCGCCAGTAACACCGCGGCCGGAAGGAGGCACGTTAATTCGTCTCCCCAGCCCCCGGAGCCACTTAACACATGGGCTTCTGCAATTGCCGGAATCGTGGCAACGACTCCGATGCCAACGACGACGCGTAGCCAGCGCTTGGACGATATCACTGTCGGGACGACGCCTCGCCGAGCCGGGAAGCTTCCTCGGATGGCTCGACCGGCAGGATGGGCTTGGTTCGGCTGATCAAGGCAACGACCGCGAGGACGACTCCAACGACGCCGACGGCAATGCCTGCCAATCCAAAGAGAGTGGCGCGCTGGAGCGCGGCTTGGGCGGTCGCATCGGCGGCCTGAGTCTGCTGGGCCAGGTCGGCAGTCGCCGGAACCGTGACCGGAAACTCGAGCGTCGACGGAGCAACCACGTCGTCGAAACGACCAGGACCG